>JBBPIG010000017.1 GCA_038040445.1 Acidobacteriota bacterium
CTATTCTTCGGGCGCGACGGACAGAGCGAACAGTTGATTGGAAAGCTTGGTCGCACCCGCTTCCTGGCTGTCGTCGGCACCTCGGGCAGCGGCAAGTCCTCACTTGTGCGGGCGGGACTGCGGCCCGCACTTCTGGGCGGCTTCATGACCAGCGCCGGTTCGGACTGGCGTGTCGCGATCATGCGGCCAGGCAACGACCCTGTCGGCAATCTGGCGCAAGCCCTGAACGCTTCTGATGTGTTCGGATCGGAGATCGAAGAGAACGCAGCGATTCAGACCGCGATCGGCGAAGCAACTCTAAGGCGCGGCAGCCTCGGACTTGTCGATGCCGTTCGTCAGGCCGCGATGCCTAAGAATGAAAACTTGCTTGTGCTGGTAGATCAGTTCGAGGAAATCTTCCGGTTTGCCAGAGTAACTCAGGGCGAGGCATATCACAACGAAGCCGCAGCCTTCGTCAAGCTGATTCTCGAAGCGTCGCAACAACGCGAGGTTCCCATCTTTGTCGTGCTGACGATGCGCTCCGACTACCTGGGCGATTGCTCCCAGTTCTGGGACTTGCCCGAAGCGATCAACGAAAGCCAGTATCTGATCCCTCGTCTCACCCGCGATCAACTCCGCGAAGCGATCACCGGGCCGGTAGCGGTGGGCGGCGCCACAATCGCACCGCGTCTGGTCAATCGCCTGCTGAACGATGTCGGTGACGACCAGGACCAACTACCCATTCTTCAGCATGCCCTCATGAGGACGTGGGACCAGTGGAAGGAAGACCATCAAGAAGACGAGCCGCTCGATCTAGCCGGCTACGAAGCGATCGGCACAATGTCGAATGCGCTATCCGATCACGCTGATGAGGCCTACGCCGAGCTGACGGACGAAAGAAGCAAAGAGATTGCCGAAAAGACTTTCAAGGGACTTACCGAAAAGGGTTCGGACAATCGAGAGGTTCGCCGTCCAATCGAGTTAAAGGAACTTTGCGCGCTCGGGGATGCTAGCGAGGCGGAAGTGATCGCGGTAATCGAGGTATTTCGGAAAGAGGGCCGGTCGTTTCTAATGCCTGCCGGAGTTGGTCTTACTGGAGCATCGCTGATCGATATTTCGCACGAGAGCCTGATCAGAAACTGGAAACGATTGAAGGAGTGGGTCGAGCAGGAATCACGATCCGCAAGGATCTACGGTCGATTGGCGGAGACGGCCGTGCTGCATAGCGAGGGTCGAGCGGGTCTGTGGCGCGACCCCGACTTGCAGATCGCGTTGACGTGGCGCGAGCAAAGCAAACCGAATCAGGTTTGGGCGCAGCGTTACCATCGTGATTTTGGGTCGGCGATGAGTTTCCTTGATCAAAGTGTGGCTGCGCGTGATGCCGAGATCCGCGACAAGGAAAAGGAACGTAAGAGAGGAATCAAACGAACGCGTATTACCGCGAGCGTGTTTGCCTTTCTATTCCTTGTGTCGTTGGTTGCTCTCATCTTCGCCATTCAACAGAGCGCAACTGCCAAGCAACAGACTGTAAGAGCGAATGACCTTCTGGAGTTAGTAACGCTGAACGCCGAGGAGGCTAAGAACAATGCGGTAAAGGAAGCACAGGCACGCCTCGCTAGGGAACAAGCGGAGCAGGAGCAGATGGTCGCCCGAAGGCAGGGTCAGGAGGCCAGACGTCTGCAACTCATTGCCGATGATCAGCGACGGGAAGCAATAAAACAAAAGGGCATTGCCATGCAATTCGCAAAAGAGGCCATGAGCTTGATGGGCAACGCACAGCAGTCCGAGTCAAATACCCTAGCGGCTTTGAAGCAACTAACAGAACAAAAGCTAAAGACCGAAGCCGCCCTAAAACAGAAAAGCGACTTAGTAGTGGCTCTGGAAAAGGAGAAGGTCGCCGCCGAACAAGCCAGGCTCGCTGCTGATAGAGCCAGGGACACCGCTGAGCAGGCATTGGCCGATCTTAAGAATGAGCAGCAAAAGTCCGCCTCCATAGCCGCGGAACAGAAGACGCTGCTGACGTCGATCGAAGACGCATCATCGGCTCCCGCAACCAGCACTGGGAAGCTGAGACTGCGATTGAAAAATGCCTACGGCGAATTCCTGAATGAGCAAGTTGAGATATCCTTGCGAAACCAGTCGGGCTCGGGCGTAAGTGCTTTTCGAAACCTGGACGCATCCAAAGCCATCCTGATCAGTGATCTTGTGGCCGCTGCTCCAAAGGGAATCTACCAGATCAACATAGCCTCTCCCTCGTATCTGCCGGTGACTCGATTCGTGAGTGTGAAGCCAAACGGAATCTCGGAAACCACGATCACTCTTGCCCTTGACCCTACCAAGGTTGGTAAGGTTGAATTCCCCAAATACGAGGACTTGCCAGCCGAAGCTCAAACCCTACTGAAGGTGAGCAAGAATGTTGATGGCAACGAAGGCAAAATGGGAGAGGGCCTCTATGAATCGCTGGACGACGTTCGGCGAGCAGGACTGTTAAACCTCATCGCAAAGTGTAAGGCCATCAGTCTTGAAGGCCCGAAATCTGTTCTTTCATACCTTCGGGAGCTAAGGGAAATTCGCGGAGATCGAATCTTCGCAGTGGTTGACCAGGATCTTCGCGGCTTAGTCAAGAGCAGTCAGATCACTGAGTTCATTCAAGTTTCGCAGAGTCTGTTTAAGCCGTCTCCTGGCTACTTCACGGACGCGGGCAGTTTTAAGACTCAAGACCAATACGCGAAGCTGCAGTTGACTTTCTTTACGAACGAGAAAACCTGGCTTGCGGACCTCAGTATCGATAGCGGCGGAGGCTTGGCGCAGGTTTTTCTCGTATCGAGGGACAAGCTGACGGGTCGGGGTACTCACCCGTATGAAATCCAGCAACTGCTGATGACTCAAGGTGTCGATCCAGGCTATCGATTGAGGCGTTAACCCCGATCAACAACCTCCGAATACCGCGCAACATCGCCCCTTGCCGCCGGCACGTGGCGAAAGAGATGTGAGCCCTAGCTGAGACGGCTTTTCAGTGCGCGAGCCACGAAGAACCTGGACTTCCAGTTCAACCTGGGAACCTAGCGCTTTTGCGAGTTGTTCGCGGGTTCTTCCTTTTGCTGATGCACGTTGGTCCAAATCGCGTTCTCGCGCGAGATCAACGACTCAACGTGGTCGACAAACATCGCGCGCTTGTCAGCCGCGGTTGCGTAACTGCCAAGCTCTGCTTCGTAGAAATACTTTTCCTGCTTGAGCGTCTCCGCCAGTTGGCGGTAGTTCAACCAGTTCTCCTGAAACTTGAAAGCCTTCAGCGCCGAGGTGCCTATGGCCAGCAATAACGAGAGTCCCGCCGTTGCCCACTTGATGTACTCTGTCTCGAATCTAGAAACAATTAGCACTGGCATCACCGCCGAAACAACAATGACGCTCCACTGAAACCAGTTGTAAATTCTCTTGTTCCATCCGGCCTTACCACCGTAGTAGTTGATCTGGTCGCGGTAGCGCTCTTTTAAGTACTCATCGAACTGCTCGTCGGTCATAACGTTCACCAGTGTGTGGCGGCGTCACTTTGATCAGCCACAGTCCTTTCGAGAATGTCCGGGCAACCTTCAGTTTGTCGTGGACCTGCGAATGCGGCGCATCAACTACTCATCGACGAACTAAAGTTCTTCGCTGGAGTCTGGACCGTTCAGCGAAGCGCTTCATCGCGGAACTCCGTAGGAGTTTGATGTTTGTAGAATGATGTCGGCACACGGGCCAACTCCGTTAGGAGTTGTGTGTGCGATCAGACGACGACGACACCAGCGGACATTTCACCCCTCCGGGGGTGAGGACCTGTCGCCGCCACTACTACAAACATTCAACCCCTACGTGGTTGCTCGACGAACTAAAGTTCGTCATAGATCGCCGCCGCAATTTCATCGTTTCACAAGAAACTCCCAAGCCTTACGACTCCTTGTAGAGGATCAAACATCATTGCAACCCCAGTTATGAAGCCTGAACCGCGTTTCTCTCTTGCGCCGGGGCCTGTCAGATACCGGTTAGATGCCCGTCAGATGCGGCGAACTCTAATCGGCATCGCCCGCTTTGTCAATTGTGCTCCGTCCCACTTTGTTCGCGCCGATTGGCATGAGCACTACTTGCGCGAGACTAACGTTGGACGGTACAATGCGCGCGCGTAGAGGTAACCACCATGCCTGAACAGGCCCGCGATCAGGTCTTCATCAGCTACAGTCACAAAGACAAGACTTGGCTGCAGAAGCTCCACACCACGCTGAAGCCACTCGTGCGGCACGGAGCGGTCAGCGTCTGGGCTGACACGAATATCCAAACTGGCGCAAAGTGGAAGGATGAGATCGAAAAGGCGCTGGCGTCGGCGAAGGTAGCCGTGCTTCTAGTCAGCCAGAATTTTCTCGCCTCGGATTTCATCGTCGAGCAGGAGCTGCCGCCGCTTCTCGCTGCTGCCGAGCAGCAAGGCGCGACCATTATCTGGGTGGCCGTCAGCGCGAGCCTTTACGACGAAACCGACATCGCCAAGTATCAGGCAGCCAACGATCCGACTCGCCCGCTCGATAGCTTGAAGGGCGCTGACTTGAACAAAGAGCTTGTCAGCATCGCCCGCAAGATCAAGGCGGCCGCAAACCCTTAGCCGGCCCGCCGTCCCTTCCTTGCACTCATCATTCCTTAAGCGAGACGGGCAGGCAGGGATGCCTGCGCCTCCAGGAATAATAGTTGACATAGAGATAGTTCATATATAAACTGTCGCGGTGAGAACAACTATGAGACTGCAACAGGAACTCAAGTTAAAACAACCGCTGGCGAGCGTTAATCACGAAGCGCTGCTGAGCCTCGTGCGCACTTCCTCGCTGATGCAAAAGCTATCCGATCGGTTCTTCTCTCAATTTGGCCTGACCGATGTTCAGTTCAACATACTTATGATCCTCAAGGAGCACTCCGGCGAAGGGTTGAGCCAGCAGCAGCTCAGCGAACACCTGATAGTCACCAAATCAAACGTCGTAGGCTTGATAGACAGGCTCGAACGCGCCGACTACGTCAAGCGCGCCTCGCACCGTTCCGACAGGCGCTTCAATCAGATCGTGCTAACCCCCAGGGGTCAGAAGCTGGAAGCCAAAGTCGAGAAGTCGTACTTCAAAGAGGTCGACAAAATGATGAACGCGCTGACCGCATCGGAGAAGCGAGGGGTGATCAAGGCCATGAATACAATTCGCCAATACATCATTACCAATGGAGCGTGACCCCGCAACCACAGCAATCGCGCCGTCATCTATAGCCGCTAGCTGTGCATAGTCGACTCTACGTCCGTCGCGGCTCGCCCATCGCGGCCCGAAATGGAGGCCTCTTATGGCTGAAGATAATTCCTCGCCCGACAAGATCAAGCACCTCGATGATCGCCTGAATTACCTTGAGTTGGTGGCGCGTGACACTGCCGCTCGCCTGTACGAAATCGAGAAGAAGCTTGGCCTCGTCTTTCGCGCAGTGCCGCGCGAGTTCGAGGCAACGACCGAGGTCGATCGCGAAGCTCAGCTTTCTCGCCTGCGCGCCGCCGAAGAGGCGCTCAAACCGAACGCAACACCCAGGCCGCCTGCCACGCGCGTCAATGATCAGACAAAGGGTGAGGCTTCGACGCTTGCGCCGCCAACTTCGACCAAGGACCCGACAGAGAGTCCTCGTCCGCGCGCGGATGCGCCGCCGTCTCGGCCTTCCGACCGGCGCGTAATCGGCGTGCCCGTGCCGCAGGGCCCGCCGCCTGTCATTCCGCGAACGCCCGTTGAGCGGCAGCCTCGCGCGACGATGTCTACGATCTCAGTCAGCAGACCGCGGCAGGGCGAAGACCTTGAAGCTCGCATAGGCGGGAACTGGTTCAACCGCATAGGCGTCCTCGCTATCTTCCTGGGCGTCGCCTTCTTCTTGAAATACGCCGTCGACAATCAATGGATTGGGCCGGCAGGAAGAGTGCTGATTGGCGGGGCGATCGGCATCGCGTTTTTGATAGCTGGGGAACGACTGCGCAAACGATATGCGAGCTACGCCTACGGTCTGACCGGCGGGGGCATCGCCGTGTTGTACGCGTCGATATGGTTCGCGTCGTTCAAGGTTTACGGCCTGCTCGCTCCGCCTGTCGCCTTCGCGTTGATGGCCGCGGTGACCGCAACGGCATCGCTGCTAGCCGCGAGATACAACGCTTTGCCAATCGCGGTGCTTGGACTGATCGGGGGATTCCTGACGCCGATCTTGCTTTCGACCGGCGTCGATAACCAAGCCGCCTTTTTCAGCTACATCGCACTGTTGGACCTCGGAGTGCTGGCGCTTGCCTATTCGAAACAATGGCGCAGCTTGAACTACCTGTCATTCATCGCCACGGTTCTAATGTTCGCCGCATGGATCGACGAGTGGTACCGGCCCGAGAAGCTGTGGACAACAATTCTCTTTCTGACGCTGTTCTTCATTATCTTTGCGTTGCTGGCTGTGCTGTACAACGTAGTGAACCGCCGCGCGACCGGGTGGCTCGATCTGGCGATGGTGTTCTCAAACGCGTTGCTCTACTTTGGAACGAGCTACTTGCTGCTCGATGATAAACACCACAACGATAGGTACCACGACGCGCTCGGTCTGTTTGCTTTGTTGGTGGCCGCGTTTTACCTGGGGCTGGGCTACTTCACCTATCGCCGCGACCGCGAAGACCGGCTGCTGGTATTCACCTTCCTCGGTCTGGGCCTTCTGTTCTCGATCCTCGCAGTGCCGATTCAATTCGATCAGCACTGGGTGACGATGGGCTGGGCAGTCGAAGGCGCGGTGATGACCTGGATCGGGCTGCGGGCAAACGACCGGACGTCGCGCTACGCCGGGCTCGTAGTATTCGTTATCGCCTTATCGCACTGGGTCCTGGTAGACGTACACGACTTTGCGTACGCTGAGCAGCTCGATTTCGTACCGCTGTTGAATCGCCGCGCGCTGTCGTGTGCTGTTCTTGTTGGTGCGCTCGCGGCTGCGGCGCTGTTCTACAAACGATACGGCGACAAGGCCGAGGAGCGGACGAGCTTCGCGGGACTCTTGATCCTGGCCGCGAACGGACTGGCCATCGCGTTGTTGACGATCGACGCGAACGATTTCTTCGAGCAACGGAAGGCGCTCGAATCTGGCCGCGAGGCTGTTAGCTCGCTCGCCAATACCAAGGCGCTGACGTTGACCGCGCTGTGGGCGATCTATGGCCTGGCGACTCTGTTTGTCGGAATAACGCGCAAGCTGAAGCCGCTGCGGTTCCTTGCACTTGTTTTGCTAGCGGGCGCAACCATCAAAGTTCTGGCAGTTGATCTGAGGTACTACGACGCGTCGTGGCACACGCTGATCGTGAATCAGACGTTCGCCGCTTTCGCAATAATAGTCTTCGCGCTCGCTCTTGCCGCTTCGTTCTACGCGCGCCCTCAGTACGCCGATGTCGAAGAGCGAGACGTGGTGCTTCCTCTCCTGATAGGCGCAGCGAACGGGCTTGCGATCGTTGCGTTGAGCGCTGAAGTCATGGGTCATTTCACCAGGATGAGAGCGGAACTTGGCGGTCAGGAAGCCGATCGCATCGAGAACACCAAGCAGTTCGTTCTCTCGGCTCTGTGGACGGTCTACGCGGCGGCGGCGCTGTTGATTGGGATCAAGCGAGGAGCGCGAGCGCTGAGAATAGGCTCGTTGCTGTTGCTTGCCTTCACAGTCGCGAAAGTACTGGTCGTCGATTTGTCTTACTACGATGCGCCGTGGCACACGTTGCTGTTCAATCAGACGTTCGCGACGTTCGCGGTGCTCGTGTACGCACTCGCCTCGAGTGCCAGGTTCTACGCTCATTCGGAGGTTGCTGACGACGACGAGCGCTCCATTCTAGTGCCGGTGCTGGTCGCAAGCGCGAACCTGCTGGCACTGGTCGCGCTCTCTGCCGAAGCGCTGGGTTACTACGCGGCGCAGATGAGCGCGGGCGGGGTGACGTCAGTGGCGCTGAGTGACTTGCGGCTGCCGCAACAGCTCTCGCTTTCGATGGTGTGGGCGATCTACGGCGGCGCGATGCTGACTGTCGGAATCGCGCGTCGTAGCAAGCTGCTTCGAGTGATGGCGCTGTTGCTGCTGGGGCTGACGATCTTCAAGGTGTTTCTGTTTGATCTGTCGTCGCTCGTGAAACTGTACCGGATAATTTCGTTTATCGTGCTGGGCGCGATTCTGCTGGCGGTGTCGTTCCTGTATCAACGCTATCGGCAACGTATGGCGGAGTTGATCGGGGACTCGGAGACACCGGAGCCGATGAGTGCGGAGTGACCAGCAGGGAGCGACGATTGCCGATTGCCGACCTAGCAGCGCACCTCTGAAATCGGCAATCGCAAATCGGCAATCGCAAATCGGCAATCGGAAATCGTCACTCCCTACCCCTATCGCAGGAGTGGGTGGTTGCGCTCAGCCGGTCGCGTGCAGATAATAGCCGCGTGACGGCAGACGAATCCCCACCAGGACGCTCGATACTCACTTTGCGCGCTCAACGCCGTTAGCTGCATACTTCTCGAGGAGGGATAAACCATGAGCACTAATCCATTGATTGAACTGACCAGGCTTGGCCAGTCGGTCTGGAACGACAACATCGAGCGAAAGCTCATCACGTCGGGAGAACTGAAACGACTGATCGACGAAGATGGACTGAGCGGAGTGACTTCGAACCCGGCGATATTCGAGAAGGCCATCGCCGGGTCTGAGCTGTACGCCGATCAGTTACGCGATCTGGCATCCGAGGGCAAGAGCGCCCAGGAGATTTACGAAGCGCTTGCCATCCGCGACATACAGATGGCCGCCGACGTCCTCGCCGGCGTATACGACCAGACTGGCGGCGCCGACGGATTCGTAAGCCTCGAGTGCTCGCCGCTGCTGGCAAACGACACCGACGGGACTGTTGAAGAGGCCCGCCGGCTCTGGCGACTGGTCGATCGCAGAAACGTGATGATCAAGATTCCGGGCACCGAAGCCGGAATCCCAGCCATCGAGCAATGCACCTACGAGGGCATCAATATCAACATCACTCTGCTGTTCTCTCTCCACGCCTACGACCAGACGATGGAAGCTTACATTCGCGGCCTCGAAAGACGCGCCGCCGAGAACAAACCGGTCGATAAGATCTCGTCAGTCGCAAGCTTCTTCGTAAGCCGAATCGATTCGGCGGTAGATAAGGAACTCGAGCGGCGCATAAGCCAGAGCACTGACGAAGAAGAAAACACCAAGCTCCAATCTCTGCTCGGCCGAATCGCAATCGCCAATGCCAAGATCGCTTATCAGCGATACAAGAAAGTGTTTCACGGCGAGCGATTCGCCGCACTGAAACAGCAAGGCGCGCAGGTGCAGCGGCCGCTCTGGGCTTCGACCTCGACCAAGAACCCCGTCTACCCAGATGTCTACTACGTCGAAGCGCTCATCGGCCCCGAGACGGTTGACACCCTTCCGCCGGCGACCATCGTCGCGTTCCGCGACCACGGCCGCGCGCAAGTGACGATAGAAGACAATCTCGACGAGGAACGCGCGCTGCTGGCTCGGCTCGAGAAAGTCGGGATCAGCCTCGATCAGGTGACCGCGCACGTGCTGGCCGACGGCGTCAGGTTGTTCGTCGAGCCGTTCGAAAAGCTGCTCAAGACGATTGAGTCTCGCGCGGCCGAGATCGTTAGTCGTTCGCAAACGAGCGGCGCCGCAACGGACTAAAGTCAGAGATCAGAAGGCAGAAGGCAGAAAGCAGAAGGCAGCCTTCTGCCTTCTGCCTTCTGCCTTCTGACTTCTGACCTCAGGAGACTTCATGCCCGCGTTTTCTAGAGCAGTGAGTGTTGAGATGGACTGGCTCGATCCTTCGAGCTTCGAGATTCGCGGCACTCTCAACGATAACGTCCATTCGCTTGCGGCGCGATTCGTCGTCGGCTTTCCGGACTTTCTCATTCGCGAAGCGACCGGCGATATCACCGCGATGCCTTATCCAGGCTTCTGCCAGGGATCGCTCGCGGCGCTCGGTGGCCTGGTCGGCGAACGAATTGGACGCGGGTTTCGAAAGCGCGCTGGTGAGGTCGTTGGCGGATCATCAAGCTGTAGTCATCTTCATACCCTGGTGACCAACATGGCAGCCTCCGCATTTCAGATGAACTACGTCGCGGCGAAGGAGAAGCCCGAAGCCGCAGCCGCGATGCGTGACGCCCGCGACGACGCGCGGCTTCGCCGCGAGATGGTGCTCGGGTGGATGCCCGGGCTTCGCAACTCGTGCTTTGTCTTTAGCGAAGCAGCCGATCCGCTGTTCCAACTCACGATCGAAAAGAAAGACGATGGCTCAACCTTAAACCTCAACGAGGAGTGATCGCGATGGGAAAATACTTTGAGGACTTCGAAGTCGGTGAAGAATCGACAACCGCAGGGCGCACGGTGACCGAAACCGACATCGTGAACTTCGCAGGCATAACCGGAGACTGGAACGAGATACACACCAACAAGGAGCTCGCCGAGCGCGGACCTTTCAAACAGCGCATCGCTCACGGCGCGCTGGTCTTCTCCATCGCAACCGGGCTGTCGGTGCGGATGGGGCAGACGGCCGACACGGTGATCGCGTTTTACGGACTCGACCGCTTGCGCTTCGTAAAGCCCACGTTCATCGGCGACACGATTCGCGTCAAGCAGAAGGTCGAAGGAAAGAGCGAGCGAGATGAACACAGCGGCATCGTCACCATGCTCAACGAAGTCATCAATCACCGTGACGAGGTCGTTGTGAGCTACACGGCGAAGGTTTTACTCAAACGCCGGCGCTAGTTTCGAATTCGCGTTGCGATTGGACCCCCGATCCCAGTTAGTTCATCAAGGCTGTAAACACCGGCGCTAGCCACGCTGCCCGATAGACAGATTCGTTACTACTGATGAAAATCGATGAAGTAGCCCCGCTAAGTTCTCAACCGAAGCGCCCGCCTTCTCACATCCGGCGATTCTTCGCCGAGCTCGGTCCCGGCCTGATCACCGGCGCGGCCGACGACGATCCCTCAGGCATTTCCACCTATTCGGTCACCGGTGCGGCATTCGGATTCGCGCAATTGTGGACGGTGTTCTTCGCGTTCCCGCTGATGATCGCCGTCCAGATCATGTGCGCGCGCCTCGGGCTAGTGTCGGGGCAGGGACTTGCGGGCGTGATCCGGCGACGTTATCCGAAGTGGGTGCTGCTTGGCGCGTGCACGTTGCTCGTGGTCGCCAACACGGTGAACATCGGCGCTGACCTTGGCGGCATGGCTGAAGCGATGGAGATGATGACCGGGCTTCCATCTCTGATATGGCTGCCGGTGTTCGCCGGGTTGATAGTGGTGCTGCTGATATGGTCCAGCTACCGGCACATGGCCCGCGTGTTTAAGTGGCTCACGCTGGTGCTGTTCGCATACGTGGCCGCGGCGTTCATGGCGCACCCGAAATGGAGCGAAGTCCTGCGCGCGACCTTCGTGCCGCACGTCGAATGGACCGCGAGCTACATAGCGACTTTCGTCGCGATACTGGGCACAACCATATCGCCATATCTTTTCTTCTGGCAGGCGGCGCAGGAAGTCGAAGAAGAACGCGCAAGAGGCCGCAAGACTGTGCACGCTCGACGCGGCGCGACCGACGAAGAGTTGCGAGCGGCGCGCACGGATGTGTTAACGGGCATGGTGTTCGCCGGAGTGGCGATGTATTTCATCATTCTGACGACGGGCGCGACTCTGTATGAACAAGGCCACCGCGACATCGAGACCGCCCGCGAGGCCGCTGAAGCTTTGCGTCCACTTGCAGGCAATGCTGCATACTTGCTGTTCACGATTGGGCTGGTCGGAACGGGCATGCTGGGGATTCCGGCGCTCGCCGGATCGGCGGCTTACGCGGTTGCCGAAGCGATGCACTGGCGCGGCTCGCTTAACGATAGGCCTCGCGTAGCAAGAAAGTTCTATGGCGTGCTGGCGGCGGCAGTGGCGCTGGGACTTGCGTTAAACCTCTTGAAGCTCAACGCGGTGAAGATGTTGTTCTATGCGGCGGTGATAAACGGGGTGCTAGCGCCTCCATTGATCGTTTTGGTCACAATGCTCACGAGCGATAAGAAGGTCATGGGCGAGCGAGTCAATCCCTGGCTGTTGAAATGGGCGGGCTGGGTGACCGCTGCAGTAATGGCCGCAGCTACGTTAGCGATGATTGTGGTGTGATGAGTGAAGCGAGCCAGCGGGCTCTTGCGCCGGATTGGCTCTGTCATGCTAAGCTACCGCCCAAGACATTCCCAAGGAGGTCCGCACGATGGATGTCGAGAAGACGATTCAATTCTTGCTTGAACAGCAGGCGAGGTTCGACACTCGTCAAGCTCAGTTCGAGGAGCGCATGGCGCAGATAGAAAGCGTGTTACTCGATGTCGCCACTGCCCAGCAAAATGAGAATGCGATACTCGCGACGTTGACAGAACAACATGTAGAGTTGGCGCAGAGCCACGAGGCGCTGTTCCAGGCGCAGAGAGTCACCGAGCAAAACCTCAGCGCATTGTCCGAGGCGCAGAGAGTCACCGAGCAGAGTCTCAACGCCCTGATCATTACGCTCGAACGTCACATCGCAAACCACAAGTGAAGTCTCGATTGGAGGCGCCGAAGACCAGCATGAAGACCGCGCTTCGCCCATTCAGACCGATCAAGCCAGGCGAGATTCTCCAGGAAGAACTCGACGTTAGAGAATGGAGCGCCGGTCACTTCGCGGACATCACGGGGCGATCCAATGAGGAAATCAATGAGATCATCGAGGGGAAGAAGACCATAACACCCACCTTCGCCGTCGTGTTTTCAGGAGTGCTTGGCACCAGTGCCGAGTATTGGTCCAACCTCGAAGCGACCTACCGGTTAGATTTTGCTCGGCAGGCATAACCGGGATGGCGCTGACAAGAGCGAAGGATGACCCCCACGAGGCGCTGAGAAAGGAGTCCTACACAAATGAATGGTTGGTCACGAGCAGAGAAACTTACATTCTATGCTTTGATTGTTGCAATCATAGGGGTCATGGCTGCTCTGTTTGTTGCGCCAGAGTTCCGGCTGATGATCGGCTTAGACACCCAGAAAGAGAAAGCGGGACAAACTCTCCAGAATACGTCGCAGACTCCACCGCAGCCTGAGAATCAGACCACGTCACATAGTACAACTGCGCCACCTCCATCTAATATTGAAGTTGTGTTAACTGGACGAGAACCAACAGGAGTAAAACTTGGTTATCTTCAGCCGGGGGAAACAGGAACAATTAGATACTTGAGTGGCAAGATTATCAGCAATACCAAAAATGGATTTACGTCTCCGATTTGGGGCGTGCCGCTTGAAGCCACTGATGAATCATGGATACCACTTATGCCCTATGCAAAAGACGGTTTGTGGACCAACGCCGTATTCATAGAAATGGCAGGTAGGCGGATACCATTCCATGAGGGGCATTATGAAATTAAAGTAAGAAATGACACCTCTACACAGCAAGAGGTTCGACTCAATTTCCACGAGGCTATAGGCTTTTACTCTGATAATGATGGTGATGCAAAATTCCTTTTCAGAAATGGGCTTTAAACCAAATGCAGACTTTTTCACCTGGAGGCGGGTCCTAACAACGGGATCGACCGGAGCGCGCGAAGCGAGTCTCTTAACATTACTTTGAGTGCTGCTCTTGAGTGCTGCTCGCGCGCCCGGTCATCCCAACCGAGGACTGCACGATCGTTCCAGTACATCGGTACTCCACCTTCACGGATCCTATTGGATCAACCCCCGCGAGTTCGACTATGTGCAAAGGAGCGCAGGTGCGATGAATCGAATCGACATACAGGCAAGGGAAGAACCCTGCTTCGACCTCGAGGTGACACATCCAGAGCACTTCCTCCGGGCACCCGTTAAGAATGTGAAAGCCAGCGTGGATCGAGTAACAGCCTAGCGCCGCCAATCCAAGTTTCTTCATTGTCGTTTCTAATTCAGGGCCGCTCGTGCCGGCCGAGCGCCTGCCTCTGGCAGAGGATGAACGTTTCATTGATGAAGACCGGCGTGCCAGGCGATCATCACTCAATCTCGCACGCGGCGGCCAGCGCGTCGGCACGACGGCGGAACTCGGCCGCGTCCGGGGAGCCCGCAACCGCGCCGGTAGCGGCATGGAGGTAGACATCTCCGAGCACTCCCAGCGTGCCTGTCGCGGGATAGGCCAGTTCGATGGGCAAGTGCCAAAAGAATGTGTCCGGATCAAAGGTGGCAGTAGTCACATGAACGGCTAGACCGACTTCACGATGCAACCAGCGATTGACAACCGCTATGGCATCCTCAGCGGTTGGGATAGCGAGTTGCGGAGCAGTCATTACTTCCATCTTGATACCTCCTTTCACCCGAGCCAACTTTCAATTGATGAGATTCTACTCTCGGAGATTGCAGCCCGCCACATTCGAGCCAAGAATTGTGGTTGCCCCGCCTTGCTCGTTTCGCCGATGAAGACGTTTGCGTCTAGCGGTGACGATCAGGCCGTCGAGCCGGACCAACCAAGCCTTTGGGCCGTGTGGTTCTCGCTCCTTTGGCGAATGAGCCTGCCGGCTGGCCACTTCTGGCCGCGTCTCTCCTTCGGATATAATCTCGCGGCGTTGAACCGCAGTTGAATACCACGGAGGATACCATGCCAGAAATGACCGGTGCGCAAGCGATGTTTGAGTTCATGGTGCGCGAAGGCGTCCGCTACGTCTTCGGCAATCCAGGCACCACTGAGCTGCCGTTAATGGACCTCTTCGCCGCGCGGGACGAGATCAAGTACATACTCGCGCTGCACGAAGATTCGGCGCTCGGCATAGCCGCCGGTTACGCCGAAGCTACGGGTAAGCCCGCGGTGGTCAACCTGCACACGAATCCGGGTCTGGCTCACGCGTTGGGGAATCTCTACAACGTCTATCGCGCGGGAACTCCGCTCATAGTAACCGCGGGACAACAAGACACTCGATCGATGATCGATGAGCCGCTGTTGTATGCCGACATGCTCGAGCTTGCGCGGCAACACACCAAGTGGTGCTGGGAGGTTCATCACGCGGCCGAAATACCCAGGGCGATGGCGCGAGCATTCAAGATCGCGCAGACCCCGCCGACCGGCCCGGTGTTTCTGTCGCTCCCGGTGAACGTTATGGAAGAGCGCGCCGAGATCGAATTGCCGCCGGTCACCCGAATCGGCTCGCGCATCCGAGGCGACCTGTCGAAGATCAAAGAAGCGGCGGCGGTGCTCTCGAACGCCACAAACCCCGTGATCATTTCCGGCGACGGCTGTGCCCGGTCAGGCGGGCTGGCGGAACTTGCCAGGCTTGCGGAGATGATTGCCGCGCGAGTTCACGCTGAGCCGTTGAACTCGCTGCTAGTCTTTCCAACCGGCCACCCGCTGTATGCCGGGCCGCTGTTCCCGAATGCGAAACAAACCCGAGCTTTGCTTGAAGGCGTCGACGTGATTTTGGCGATAGGCGTCAACAATCTCGCGCCTCTCGTCTACACGGGAACTCAGATGATTCCCGAGGGCGTGCGAATGATTCAGATCGATGCCGGCGATCACGAGCTTGGCAAGACCTACCCGGCGGAGGTTGCGATACTGGCCGACCCGAGATCGGCGATCGAAGAGTTGATCGAAGCGCTGGTTCCGTTCACGACCAGCCCTGCCGCGGAAATGATCTCACGCCGTCGCGAGATGATAACCGCGCACATTGCCCAAGCTCGGGCTAAGTTCGTTGAGCACGCTTCGGCGCCCTCAGGAGACGGACCGATGTCGCCTGCTTATGTGGCTCGCGAGATGCGCCAGGCTGCCGCGCAAGATGCAGTACTGGTCGACGAATCCGTAACGTCAACGGCATTCGTCAGGACGATCTTCCAATTGAACGAGCCGAACTCATTCTTCTACGCGAAGGGCGGCTCGCTCGGGTTGGGCTTGCCCGAAGCGGTCGGCGTAAAGCTGGCGATGCCCGGCCGGCAAGTCATATGCGCCGTCGGGGATGGAACGGCGCTTTACACGATTCAAGGGTTGTGGACCGCGGCCCGATATGGGCTTGCGGTCACGTTCGTGGTGTTCAACAACGCGAGCTACATGATTTTGAAAGGCGGGCTCGTTGCGATGAAAGGCGAGTCGGCTGAGCGAGGAGTCTTCGTCGGAATGGATATAACTGAACCTGAGATTGATTTCGTGAAGCTGGCGGAATCGATGGGCCTCGCGGCGCGGCGTGTCTCGAAGGCTGCGGAGCTTCGGCCGGCATTGGATTGGGCGCTTAGTGAAGGTGGTCCAACGTTGATTGATGTCGCGATAGCTCGAGATGTGCGCAGCGTGTTGCGCTGAGCATGGTGTCCAGACAACAAAACAGAAGTTCAGGTTGGGAACGGTGGCTTGCCCCCGCTCTTCTTGATGTGATCAGGATATCCAGGGTTGGACCACCAAGAGCGGGGGCAAGCCACCCTTCCAGACCCGTGATCCTGAGTCTCATGTCTTTACTTGGCGATTCTCTTTGCGGCGCGAAGACCGGCATGAAAGTATTCGGCCTTCCCAGAAGTTCTTCTCGGCGAAGCGGCCCCGTTGGTCCGGTAGGTCGGCTCACGCGGCCCGCTGGATCACCATCACCGTCAAGTCATCTCCCTTGGGTTGGCCCGCGCGGAATGATCGCGCATCGTCAAGACATGCCAGGGTCAGGGCTTGCGGCGCGAACGAGTGTTTGGCGCCGACCATTGTGGTCAACCGCTCCATCCCATATTCCGTGTCCAACGGATCGCTCGACTCGGTCAGCCCGTCGGTGTAAAGCAACAAGCTGTCACCCGGCTCCAATTGCAGCTCGCGGGCCGAGTACTGCTCACGGCAGAAGATTCCGATGGGAAGGCCCGTCGCCTCGATGCTCGTGACTTCACCCTTACGAATCAACAGCGGTGGACAATGACCCGCGTTGCATAGCTCGATCGCGCCCGACCGCCGCGCCCTCCCGCACACCAGCGTCGCGTAGTATGCCGGCATAGTCGCATCAGCAAAAACGTGGTTCGCTCGTTCAACCAATTGATCGACCGGCAAGTCGAGCGTTATCAGGCTGCGAAAGATAGCGTGAAGGTGGGCCATCAGCATCGACGCGGCTATGCCTTTCCCTGATACGTCGCCCAGGAGAAAGAACAGATCTCCGCTTTCGTTGGTAACCAGATCGCAGTAGTCGCCGCTCACCGGACCCGCCGCCTCGTAGTGGTAATAGGCTCGCCAGCCGTCCACGCTCAGGTCCTGAGTCGGAAGCAGCGAGTACTGCACCAGCGAGACGTTATCCAGATCGTTCTGGAGCGCGCGCTGTTCCTTGGCGTTCAAGCAATCGAGACAAAAGCGCGCGATGGGATCTTTGATCGCATCATCCTCGATCTCCTCATTACACGCTTCGCATATCCCGGCTGACCCGGCCTCCATTCTGTGCAGCGCTGAATCTACTTCTGAAAGGAGCGGGACAAGGTGAGAGCTGTCATCAAACTCAACGATGGCGGTTTCGAGCCTCTTGCGCCAATCGAGCAAATCCGAGCGAAGGTCTATTTGAGTAGACATTATTCTTTACTCCCTTCGAGGCAGTCGTTCTTCTGAGCTCAATCTCATTCGGGCGGCCCTTAATCTCGGCTGAATTTCCTCGGCTGAATTTCTTGAAGTCCGCTGTGTCGATTAAAACGAAAAAACGCGCTTAGCTGTTCCGCCCTAGGCACGATAAAGTCAAAGAATTTAGCGGTCGCGCAACCGCTGTGGGCGGCACAATTCCGGCTTCGCTAGAATGCTACGTCAGGGCTGAAATTGAGTCTATCCGCACCTTGCGCTCAAACCCGTGAGCCAGCCGTTTGCCGCGCGCTATTCCTCGACCAGACGCCTGGGGTCCTTCTTGTGTTTCGCGCGGCGGTCCTCGCGGGATTTCTTGTCTTCAAACTTTTTCGACGGCAAGATAGGCGCGCGCGGACGCGGCCGAAACTTGTCCTTTTCGATCGTTATCTTGTCCGTTTTCTTCTTTGGCACCGAGTCACATTATACGTCTCCGAAACACAATCAGGAATGCGGCGCGGTCCATATGGACTGCGGCGGCCCACCTCGACTCCTGAGTCGGCGAGCTTCCGCGTCTCTCTCCCTCCTGCTATGCTCTAGCACTATGAAACGCAATGCCACTCAACGTACGTTGATACTCGCGACGCTTGCGCTGATCGTCGCCGGGCTCGCGATCCCCGGTGTGGCCGCCGGCAACGACAAGCTCGCGAACATACCAAGGTCTGAGTATCGCGCTCGCCGTCAGAAGCTGCTCGAGCAAATCAAAGATGGCATCGTTGTTATGACAGGCGCACGCGAAGAAGATCTCGGCGAGGTCGGACGCTTCCGCCAGCGCAACGATTTTATGTACTTGACTGGCGTTCAGACTCCCGCGGCATATTTGATCTTCGTTCCCGCTGGCGTGATTCCGGGCAAGCCGCAACACGAGACGGTCTTTATTCCAGCGCGTGATATCAGACACGAACAGTGGACGGGCGTTCAACTCGGTCCGGGCCAGGACGCCGAACGTCTGTTCGGTCTCGAAGAAGTTGCGGCCTCAACTGCATTCAAAGAGCGGCTGAATCAGTTGCTCGCCGTGCCCGCCTCGGAAGGCAAGCCCTCGCCCAAGGTCTATACCGTGATTCCAGCCGGGCCGGGTTCGGATATCAGCCGCGAGAGCCGCTTTGTCGAGATGCTCCGCCAGACTTATCCGAAGAACGAAGTTACGGACGTGGCGAGGATCATCGCCGAGATGCGCAAGGTCAAATCGCCTTCCGAAGTCGAGCTGCTCCAGAAGGCTGTCGATGTTTCGATCGAAGGCCATCGTGAGCTGTTCCGCGTCATCAAGCCGGGGGCTTACGAATACGAAGCGCAGGCGGCCCTGGAGGCCGAGTGGACGCGGCGGGGCTCTGAACGACCGGGCTATCCCTCGATCGTCGGTTCCGGCATCAACGGCACGATCCTTCACTACAACGAGAACCGAAAGCGCATCGAGAACGGCGAGTTGGTCGTTGTTGACGCGGCGGCCGAGTACAGCTACTACACGGCGGACATCACCCGCACGTTTCCGGCTTCGGGTAAGTTCACACCGCGACAGCGCGAGGTATATCAACTGGTGCTCGACGCGCAGCGGGCAGCCGAAAAGGCGTTTGTGCCGGGCAAATCGAGCCTGGCCGATCTTCAACGCGCAGCGCGGGACGTGATGAAGTCCAGCCCCCTGCGCGACAAGCAGGGCAACACGCTCGACAAGTATTTCATTCACGGCCTTGGTCACTGGATCGGCATGGACGTGCACGACGTTGGGAGCTACGGTGTGTTGCCGGTCGGCTCGGTCTTCACTATCGAGCCCGGGATTTATCTCCCTGAGGAAGCCTTCGGAGTCAGGATTGAAGACGACTACTTGGTAACCGAGAAGGGGCTGGTGAAAATGAGCGCGAAGCTGCCGTCGGAGCCTGATGAGATCGAGCGACTGATGTCGTCGCGCGCGCGAGCGACCTCGCCGCGATAGGCTCGTGAACCGATATCCACTTTTATTATTGACCTCCGACTTTCATCTCATTAAGATTTCCGCAGTCGAAAGGCTCTCAAAGCCCCGCCAGTTAAGCCCCGGCTAAAAATCCAATGCAAGCTGTTCCGTCGCGAATCAGTTTGCCAGTGAGATCACATGGAAATCAAAGGCAGCATTCTCGAATCTCGTCTGCACTTCGTAAGAGACCGGTTCGGTCCAAAAGCGGTAGAGGACGTTTTATCCGCATTGCCCGCTTCGGACCAGGCCACGCTTCGAAAGCCGCTCAACTCCGCCGGCTGGTATCATTTTCAAACCGGCCAACACCTGGACGATGCCATCGTGCAAGTGATAGGGAGGGGCGACGCGCGGCTGTTTGAAGACATGGGTGCGGCATCGGCTCAGCAGAACCTGAGCGGCATACAGAAGTTCTACCTCGACCCCGGCAATCCGCAAGGCTTCATGCTGCGGGCGCCTTTGATCTACCACGTGTACTACGATAAGGGCTGGCGCGACTACAAACCCACCGGGCCGGCCACAGGCGTGATGACTACCTACGAAGCGGAAACCTACTCAGCGGCTGATTGCATGACCGTAATGGGCTGGTACAAGCAAGCTTTGAAGATGTGTGGCGCGAAGGACGTCGACATTGTGGAGGAAACCTGTCGAGCCAGGGGCGGAGAGTACTGCCGGTATTTGGTGAGCTGGCGATAGAAGCCAACCAATCTCACACGGATGACCCTCAATATGAGCGTCATCCGTGTTCCATTGCTACCCAACCGAAACGCCGGGTTCTTCCATGAACAGATACTTGCGCCACTCCCATCGCGACTCGGCAGCGTGGCGCATCGAAGCTCGCTCGATGCCGTAGGTCAAAGCAGCCGGATTTGCCAGCAGTGGCATCCGTGCTTCCTCGGGAGTGCGGTTGCCCTTGCGCTGGTTGCAAGCGAAGCAAGCGGCGCACAGATTGTCAGCCACGGTTCGTCCGCCGCGCGAACGCGGCAGAATGTGGTCGATCGTCAGGTCGAAAGGACCGCCCTTCATTCCGCAATATTGGCAGCGGTACCGGTCGCGCGCGAGAATTCGCGAGCGTTTGGTGCTCGAGCGTCCCTGTCGTCCTCTCACGTCCACATACGCGATCAGTCGAATGACGCTCGGCGCAGGAAAGACGAAGTGCTGCGAGCGAAGCACACGGTCGCCGTCCAGCTCGACCACCTCAGCCGAGCCTTTCCAGACCAGGCGGACTGCGCGAGGAGTGTTGACGATGCCCAGCGCCTCGTAAGAGGCGTTTAGCAGCAGAACTCTTCGTGTTAGCAACATAATCACTTCCGCTCAGGGTTCAGGGTTCCGAGTTCAGGGTTCAGAGTTCAGGGTGGGTTGAACCACCACCAATCATCAACCCTGAACTCGGGACCCTGAACTCGGAACCCTGAACCCTGAACCATTACATCGTGGAGCCGGCGACCAGATTCGAACTGATGTCTACTGCTTACGAGACAGTCGCTCTTCCCATTGAGCTACGCCGGCAAATCTGACCGACGACCGGAGACAACAGACCGTCGTCGGTCTTCGGTCGTCTGTCGTTAGTAGTCGGGGAAGGAATCGAACCTTCAACATCCGGTTTGTAGGACCGGCGCCATACCATTAGGCCACCCGACCAGAAAGAGCCTGGGAGCGCTGGCATCCTTGACTGCTTCTGTTTCGTTACTCCTCGCGCCAAACGGGCAGACAAGGATGCCTGCGCTCCCAGAGAGCCTCGTGTGAGAGTCGAACTCACGCTATCGGTTTGGAAGACCGAGGTCATAGCCGCTAGACCAACGAGGCTTGAGGTTCATAGTTCAAGCTTCAGCTTGCCCACGCACTGTGCAGCCTGAAGGCGGAACTCTGAACTTGCATATGGTTTAGAGTTCAAGCTTCAGCTTGCCCGTGCCCGCAGCCTGAACTCTGAACTTCTCGAGAGCTTCGTGCTGGATTCGAACCAGCGCTGCCGGTTTACAGGACCGGAGTCATAACCAACTAGACCAACGAAGCGCAGTGACTCCGGCGAGACTCGAACTCGCGCCCTTCGCTTTCGGAGAGCGACGCTCTTGATCCATCTGAGCTACGGAGCCGTATTCAAAAGCGCGGACGGCAGGACTCGAACCCGCATAGACTTGTTCCGAAGACAAGCGCCTGATCCATTCGGCCACGTCCGCAAGCTGCGAAGCCAGGGGTCGAACCTGGAGTCTCTCGGGTCAAAGCCGAGCGTGTTGCCAGTTACACCACTTCGCACCACTTCGCAAATATTGGTGGTTGGGGCCGGATTCGAACCGGCTTCCTCTGGAGCTTCACACCAGCGCTCTTCCTAATGAGCTTCCCAACCCTGATTCGAGGATTGAAGATCGAGGATGGACGATCGAGCATGGGTCTCGGGCAATCTTCCATCCTCCATCTTCTATCCTCGATCCTCAATCCTCTATCCTCCATCCTCAGTTTTCGGCATGGAACGGCAGCGCGGATCACGGCCGCCAGTTCCACACTGCTTCATTGCCGGACATCTCCGGCAAGTAAACTCCATCCACCTTGTCGCGCCGGACGAACTTCGCCAGGAAGTCGACCTCATTGCGACGCTCGCTTCCGCGGCCTTCGTTCGCCAACCGATTTCGCTCGACGCGCCACACAGCGCCTTCCACCTTATCCAGCGCGCCGTGAAACCCGAACTCACCGAGCCGCAGCAGGGCTCTCTCGATGCTCAGCGGCCCTCCCCGGTGGATCACCGCCGGCGTGATGAACCCGGCGGAATTGACCCGCGACACCAGTTCGTCGTAGATCGCGCGGCGGCTCCCAGTCATCAAGTCAAACGCGACGAATGGCTCGTGCCTCAACGAGTAGCGAGTGCCATGTGCTTGCATCAGCCATTCACCGCACAGACGCTCGCCGTCTTGCAGCACGAGCATGAAGCGGTCTTGATTCGCGTAAACCCACTCTGCGAATCTCCAGTGCTGTTCGTAAGGCGAACTGCCGGCCAGGTAGCCCGCCCGCGACAGCGGAAAAAGCATTCCATCAAGCCTCGCAACCGCGACGTTCGATCCATCCAGCTTCTCTTGAACGATGACCACGTCGTGGCGGTCACGAGGCTTCTCAGTCGCGATGCGCTTCTGACCCTCGTGGCACTTGTGATCGCCGGGGCCCATTCGCGAGCCGGGCAGATGCGCGATGTGACCGTAGCTCTTACCGCCAAGCGGCTTTCTGTTTTCTAAGTTCATCGCTGCGTCTCCCTCCCCCTAATGAGCTTCCCAACCGTGATCGAGAATCGAGGATTAAGGATCGAGGATCGAGGATCGAGGATCGAGGATCGAGGATCGAGGATCGAGGATTGAAGATCGAGCACCGACCTCGGGCAATCATTCTATTTTCAATCTTTCTATCGTCTATCCTCAATCCTCGATCCTCCATCCTAATCCTCGATCCTCTATCCTCGAGCCTTCTCCAGGTACCCGTTTGATACGACCTTCAAGCAGACACGGCCAATCTCAAGGTCGGTCCTCTCGCGCAAAGGTTTGACCACAATCCCTTCGCGAAAGTGTTGAGCTCCCGGAATCAAGCTCGGCCCTTCCGCAAGCGCAAACACCCGCTCCGCTTCGAACGGGATGTGAGTCGCGACCCGCGGCACCCAGGGCAACTCGGGCGCCAGATCGCAAGCCGCTTCAGCATCGACCCACTCGGCGCGATCGAGAATGTCGAATAAGGCCACTCTTATCTCGCCGGGTCTCGTGCCGTACTTCAAACGCTGCACGCTGCCGTAGACCTCGCCGTAAACCGTCATCTCCGGATTCCGTTCACAGAAGCCGGCGATCTCCGGACACTGGCCGAGAGCCTTCCACCAGAGGTTGTTCTCGTCGTACTTCTTCCACGTGCCCCGGCTGCCGGCGCGCATGCGGCCGCCGGCGTAGCAGAACCGTGCGTTCGCCCCGTGAATCTTCTCGGTGACCCACACCGGCTCGCCCTCGACGAACACGTGAGCGAATCGCCGTAGCGAGTCCACATCGTAGCTCGGATGGAATCCGGCGGGCGCGCCCTCTTCGTCGCCGCGAGCCATCAAAGGCAGCGGCGGCTCGTAGTGCGACACGCCGAGCAATTCCGCGACATCTTCGCCGAGTTGTGTGCCGTCGGGCGCCGGCATCAACAGACCCATCGACACAACCCCACGCAGCCGCTTGACTCGGATGCGTTCATGGCCGGCCAGAAAGGCGAACTCAGGCCGCGCGCTGTCTACAACCGAGTCCGGCGGTATGTAAGCGCCCAGCTCTATGCCGCGCCAATCCTCCGTGCGAACGCAGACGGTGTAGCCACCGAAGACCCGCACGACAGAGAGGCTATCCGCGTTAGGGTGCGGCTCGAGAATGACTCGAACCACTTCAACTTTGTGTGTGCTCTTTTCCATGACTTCTATCCCCGTTCCGCGCTGCCTTCTCGGCTCTGCCTTCCGCCTTCTGCCTTCTGCCTTCTGACTTCTGACTTCTGGTGGAGCGCTAGGGAATCGAACCCTACTCACCTTGCTTGCAAGGCAAAGTCGCCACCTTGGTACATGGCGCCCCATTTTCAAGTCGGGGTCCCGAGAGTCGAACTCGGACTCTCCTGCTCCCAAGGCAGGCGGCTTTCCATCAAGCCTTGACCCCGAAAAGCTCGGGCGGGAGGACTCGAACCTCCGCAAGTCCGGTTAACAGCCGGATGCTCTGCCTCTGAGCTACGCCCGAATGAACTCAAACGTCTACGTCCGACGGATTGGCGACATATCGCACTGTTCCGTGCGTCTCCTCGCTGATCCGCGACTCGCTTTCGGCAATCGCTCCATCGCACGACTCGTCCAACGAATCCCCGAACTCGGTTCGGCGTTCGTGTCGCGGATGGATCGCCTCGACATCCCACCGCCGGTCAGTCAGCAAGTCCACTATTCTGAATCGCGCCCCTTGTTTCATCGCTCACCTCAAATGGCTCGAGGCGGAATCGAACCGCCGGCGACCGACTTATGAGATCGGCGCTCTGCCGTCTGAGCTATCGAGCCGCAGAACACGACCGATGACCGATGACCAGCGACAGTAGCGGTCCCCCGTCTCCGGTCTCCCGTCGTCCCTTCAGAGCCCGCGGCGGGAATTGAACTCGCCACCTCTCGATTACCGATCGAGTGCTCCGCCATCTGAGCTTCGCGGGCAAAACTGATTTCGAATTGCGAATTTCGGATTTCGAATCTCTGGATTGGCCAAACCAATTCGCAATTCGAAATTCGCAATTACCAATCTCCTCATGGGCCGCGTGGGAGTCGAACCCACTACCTCTCGATTAAAAGTCGAGAACTCATCCTGATGAGCTTCCGGCCCAAGTAGTCCCGCCGAGATTCGAACTCGGATCACGCGGTAATCTGCCGCTTGCAGGGTATAAGGCTGCCGCTCTACCGTTGAGCTACGGGACTGTTCTAGAACAACTGATGCGCCCGTAGGGACTCGAACCCTCCTCCCAGGTTTAAGAAACCTGTGCTTCGCCATCAAAGCTTCGAGCGCACAGCGCTGGCGGCAGGATTCGAACCCGCGTTGACTGCTTTAGAAGAGCAGCGCCTTCGTTCCGCTCGGCCACGCCAGCATTCATAAATCAGCGGGATCGACGAGATTCGAACTCGCGTAGTCTTGATCGACAATCAAGTGCCTGTGCCTCTCGGCCACGACCCCGATGGCGGCGATGGCGAGACTCGAACTCGCTAGGACTGAGTTGAGAACCCAGGCGCTCGACCGCTTTGCATTCATCGCCGTGTATACCGCCTCCAGGAGTTGAACCTGGACTCTTCCGCTAATCGGGCGGACGTGTTGCCAGTTACACCAAGGCGGCGTGCTTCTCTCGGACGTAGCGCACGCCGCCTGGCTTGCGTTTCTTGGTTTTGATCGCGGCCCTCCGGACGCAAGCCGGCGGCGTGCGCTACGTCTGTGCTTCAAAGAACTGGCTCCGGGAGAAGGCCTCGAACCTTCACTCTCCGATTTCAGAGACCGGCGTGTTGCCACTTACACCATCCCGGAACTAATAGCCTTGCATCATTCGTCCTATCGGTTCCTATTTCATCCTATGTCCCGCGAAACCAAGGGTGACTGGAGAGAGTCGAACTCTCTAAAAGCGGTTCCACAGACCGCCCCCGAGCCGTTTGGGTTCAGCCACCACTAAGCAGGGATGGAGAGACTTGAACTCTCTAAGCCAGGCTTGAAAAACCTGTCGCTCGACCGCTTTGCATTCATCCCCGTTTCAAACATCGATGCGGGAGAGGAGAATCGAACTCCTAAGACGCTCGGTTTAAGCGAGCGATGTCTGCCTGTTGCATCACTCCCGCGAAAGTTCTGAGTTCAAGCTTCAGCTTGCCTTCTGCGCCAGTAACCTGAAGGTTGAACTCTAAACGCTGGTAGCGGAGTCCGGAGTCTCACCGGATGATTTGCTGGTTATGAGCCAGCCGAGCCTGGTTCCTGCTCCATCTCCGCATCAAGAGCACGCGGTGAGATTCGAACTCACGATGACCGGTTTTGCAGACCGGCGCCTTAACCAACTTGGCTACGCGTGCGACAACGTTTGGAGCTTCGTGCGGGAATCGAACCCGCGCTTTCGCCATGGCAAGGCGACGTCATTCCACTAGACCAACGAAGCGGCTTCCGAATCTCAAATCTGAAATCTGGAATCCGAAACCTGCAATTGATGTGGTGCTGGCGGAAGGATTCGAACCTTCACCAAACTGGGTTTGAGCCAGTCACCTCTACCGATTGGGTCACGCCAGCACACAATCACGCATCACGTTTCACGCATCAATGTTGGTACCGGCGGAGGGATTCGAACCCTCATCAACTGGTTTCTAAGACCAGTGCCTCTGCCAGGTTGGGCCACGCCGGTACATTCGAGGACCGCCGTGTTGCCAGTTACACCATGCTCCCGAGTAGCACAGACTTCAGTCTGTAGTGGCGCAGGACTTCAGTCTGTGGACAGTCCGCCCGCTAACGAGATTCCACAGACTGAAGTCTGCGCCACGTATGCTGAGCGAAGGAATCGAACCTCCAATGACCGCTCGGGTCGCCTGATCTACAGTCAGGTGCAATGCCACTCTGCCAGCTCAGCGTTTCGAAGATCTTGCTTCTATTCAATTGTCAAAAAACAAAAGGAGCGAGTCCTTCCGCACACAAAGCGCAGAAACGGCCCGCTCCTTTTGTCTCTTTATCGAACTGGTCTTTGAGATTTTGGGAGCGGGAATCCGCTCCCGCTGGATCAACGCTGCCGTCGTGAACAATCGGAGAACCTGTGTTCTGCCGATTTCGTGATACCTATGATATTCACGTAACTCAGCGTATTGACGCCTAATGATGGCGCGCTCGGGCAGGCGAGCCCAAAGGACGCACGTGACCGCCACGCCGCAATGCGCGTCATCGATCTTGTGTTTTGTCCCTTGAACATCATCGAACTAATTCTCCTCAGCACGAATGAAACCATAAACGAGTCTTGCGGAATTTACAAGAACTATTTTTTCCGAAGTATCTTTTACGTTGCTCCTCGCGATAAGTTCCATCCGCAACGAACCTGTAGGGGCGTTCCGTTTATCTCCTTTAATGGTGCTTGCTCGACTGTCGGTTCGAGCGCTTGCCCCGTCTTCCGCCTGCGCCCTCAGTTCCCTTCAACGAAGCAAGCGGCCACAAGCTGTACTCAATCCTCGCGAGCCCAGCGCCGACAACCGCGCCGACTACTTCTGCCGACGGCTTGTAGCACAGCGCTGATTCATCAATCGGCACGTGGCCATCGACGTTCACAAGGATTCCCGCAGCCGCGTACTCATCATCAATCTTGCGCTGATTCAAAGTTCTCCCAGCTTCGCCTCTCGACATTCGCCGGCCTGCGCCGTGGTTCACTGAGTAAGCGCTTCGCACCGCGCCCGCCTCGGGCCGCAGCACGTAGCTCCAGTCTTTGTTCGAGCCGGGAATCAACACCGGATGACCCGTGTGCTCCCACATCGTTCCTTCAAGCGCCGGATGCCCCGCGGGAAAAGCTCGAGTCGCGCCCTTGCGATGCACCCACACCTCGCCGAACTCCGGGTGCCATTCCTTCTGGACGAGATTGTGAGAAATTTCATAGATCAACTCCATCTCGCCGCCAAACACCTTCTCGAACGCTTCGGCTACCTGTTCGAAGATGATCAAGCGGTTGATGATCGCAAAGTTGCCGCCCGCCGCCACCGCGTTCAAGTAGCTGCGATAGTGCTCCGACTCCGGTGTGAAGTAGCCAAGATCAAGATCCGTGATGACCTCAGGCTTCTCCGCGCGCGCCAAGTCGAAGTAGTTAGTCGCCAGTCCGTGTCCCCAGCCTCGCGAGCCGGTGTGCGCTTGCACGAACAGCGTGCCCGTCTCTTCGCAACGCTGCAGCTCGATGAAGTGGTTGCCACCACCGAGCGAGCCAAGCTGCGAGAACCCACGCTCGGGCCTGCCTCGGGCACCAATCGGCGGCTGCCAGTCATCATCAACCGGCAGACGGTGACGTTCAGCACGTGAGCGATCGAACGTTGCGCCGTACTTTTCGACGTAGCACTCGGCGCCTCCGTGAACAAGATTATCGAACTCATGTCGATCAACAGTGCCAAGCTTGAAGCTCTTTCCGCCGGCGCCGAGGTCAACACGCTTCATCACCTCGCGATTGAACTCGAGTCTTCGCTCAGGCGTGGCGGCATCGACCGGAACGTCACTCTTTGCGCTGACCATCCCGCAGCCGATGTCGTAGCCTACGGGCCCCATCGCGATCGCCCCGTCCCGCGAGTCCGTCAAGATCACACAGCCCACGGGCACGCCGTAACCGTAGTGAACGTCGGGCGTGATGACCACGAGCTTCACGCCAGGGAACCGAGTCGCGTTGATGATCTGGCGATAGAGAATGTCTTCGGCGTCTGCCAGAAGTCGCGGCGTAAGAAACATTCTCACCGGCACATCGCGAGTGTCCTCAGTGCGCAGTTCGTAGTAACCCTCGCCATTCCACCGAGCGAGAAGTTTCCAGTTGTGCGCATTTGCGAGGTCATTGCTTTCTTTCCTAGCCCCTCGCATAACCAGCCCGTTCTCTAGCGTGCCTCTCATCCCTTTTCCAATCTCGCTGGGACCAACTCGCGTGCAGACGCAAAACAGCCTCGTTCACTCGGAGCGATTGCACCCAAGCTCAGCGAGCAGCGTCCTCACGCGTTCCTCCATTTCAGACTGTACCTCGACGGAATCTTCTAAGAGCAACTTCAAGTCCTGAGCCGCGTTAGTCATTTCTGGTGAATGTGTTCCAAAATCCTTAGAGATGAGAGCCACCTCGAGGCAGATCATCTCGTATCCTTTGCTAAGGACCTCAAGCTGGCCGCTCACCTCCTGTGCTTCGGGATCACGCCGATTAATGAACAAGCATGAGAACTCAGTTGGGGTGAGCGAGCTGCTAGTAAGCTGCGACCCAGTGCCACCGTGCACATCAAAACTGCTCAAGATGTCATATAGCAGCGAGGCAGCCTTATTTGTTTCGAACGCCTCGAATCTGTTCCCAAATCCGAAGGCCCTCCTGTACTCTTTGCTCTTCGGCCCCTTGGCTAGCGCCTCCACCTTTGCTGGATCGCGCCAGATATGCGCAAGTACTCCGGTGCTTTCCAGGCCCCGTCGCAGTACTGTCCCGGCTTCAGAAAGCACGCCGCGCAATGCTAGGTAAGGAATCAAGTTGATATCTTTCCAAAGTGCGACCATCAAAATACCCGTCCATAACTCAGCCATTTCCTGGCGCGCCCGGCCAAACCTGATTGGAATCTGCTCAAAGAGCGCCTGCTGACAATGCGGCAAGTACTCATTCGCCCAATGATAGTAAACCAGAATCTCTGCCCCCTTGTGGGCGTTGGCGGAGGCGAAGAGGCGATCACAAAACAGCCGGTCGGCTGAGAAAGTTCCAGTCAATTGATCGATTTGTCTGACAACGAACTCATGACATCTGACCTCCCTTAGCAAGTAAGTCCTCGACTAAACGTAGCGCCTCGTTGAGCTCGATCATTTCAGTACCATTTTGATCGGTGCGCCGCAACGCATTTAGGGCTTGCTTGATCGTCTCACAAGTGCGCCGCCTTTCGGCTCGCCTTACCTGTTGCCATGATTCTACGATCTTACCTCTCACGTGATGTTTGACTTCGTCGCGTTCCTGCTTGTTTGCTGGTTGGGCTTCCATCACCTCATCCATGATCTCCTGAGCGTAAACGTCAGCCATCTTTGACATAGCTTCTTACCTCCCCTTATTCTTAATTTTCGCATACTGGGGGAAGCGTTTCGGCTCGCGTGCCCTCCATGATCGTCCAAAACTCCTTCGCTCAACACTTACCGACCCTTGTCCCTCTTGATTCTTAAACGCTTGGCTCGAACGGTCTCTTGACGTACACTCACGACAAAGGAGCCCAAACCATGATCGCACAGGAAGACACCATTGAAACCGAAACACCGACATCCCTAATTGAGATTCGCGAATTCATGAAACTCCCAATCGAAGAGCGGCGTCGAATCCTCGCACAGCAAGCCGAGCAAATGGTCGAACACTACGAGGAAGAATCGGCTCGCCGCGAACGCGAGCTATGGCAGGGTGGCGATATTGTCGAGTATGAACCGACTACAAACCGATGACTTTGAGCCGCCGAGCGTGCTATATTGCGTAAGCTATGAGTCCGAGCATTGCAATTCTTTCGGCCGCAGTCACAGTGTTTGCGCTGGTGCTCTCCATTTTTGGCGCCTCGTGGCTCAATCAACGGAATACCGAAAAGCTCGTTGAGCATTTAGGTCAGCGTCTTGATCAGCGAATAGATTCATTGGAAAAACGTTTTGACCAGCGCCTGGACTCTATGGACCAACGCTTAGACCGTATTGAACGCCAGTTAGAAGCTATCTTCAAACCCTCGCTACCCAAATGAGTCTTGGGGATTAGTTAGCCGTCTGCTCGATCATTGAGCATCCCTAGCTTGTTTCGCGCAAAGACGCCAAGTCGCAAAGACCGCAAAGTTGCTGATTGAATTCTTCGAGCACGAAGTTCCACCTACCCCGCTGATAAACCCCGTCCTGCAGGGTCGAAGAATCCCTTGAACCCACCACGAGCCCTGGCAATTCCAGGCAGAGTCGCTTGACCTCTGCTGCTCACTCCGTATAGTAAGCAGACACCATACTGATTGAAGAACAACCGGCCGAACTTCGACGGAGGATAGATCAACCGAAAGGGGCTGTTCTGAAAACCGCATCGGAGCATCACTATATGACAGCAGCCGCGCGGCAAATGACTATTCGCGAAGTTCTGCAACTGAAGCCTGTTCGGCGGCTCTGGTTGGCGCAGATGGTCAGCGTGTTCGGCGATTTTCTGGCGATATTCGCAGTGCTCAGCTACGTCTCATTCAACCTGCACGCTACGGCGGCCGAAGTCACCGGGATCAGTGTGGCATTCATGATCCCCTTCGCTGTGATCGGACCAGTGGCCGGCGTCTTCGTCGATCGATGGAACGTCAAACGCACGATGATCGCGAGCGATCTGATTCGCGCCGCGCTCGCAGTCGGGTTGGTCTTCACCGCGACCCTTGGCCAGGTTTACGCAATTCTTTTCCTTCTGAGCGTGGTTTCGGCATTCTTCTTCCCGGCGCAGACGGTCACCTTGCGGACGGTTGTCCCGCCTGAAGGTTTGTTGGCGGCAAACTCGCTAACTCAGCAGGCTTTCCAAATCATGCGCATAGTGAGTCCAGCCCTCGCGGGAGCTATGGTCGGGTGGTTTGGGGCAAGTTCGTGTTACTACATCGATAGCCTCAGCTTTATCGTTTCGGCATCCCTGATCGCGACGTTGGTGATCGCGCGCGCGCCGGTGGCGCCAACGAAAGACAGCCACCCGCTCAAATCGGTGCTGAACGATTTGATGGCGGGAGTGACGTTCATCTTCACGGACGCGACAATTTCGTTCGTGATCATGGCGATGGCCGCCGGCATGTTTGCAATCTCATGCTTTGGGCCGCTTATCGCAGTCTATGTCCGCGATGAATTGCATGCGGGTTCGTTAGCCTTCGGCATCATCAACGCGCTGATCGGCGTGGGAATGATCGCCGGGACGTTGCTGATGAGCCGTTTCGCTCAAAAGGTTTCGAAGACTCATCTGGCGCTGTGGGGTCTGTTGACGATGGGAGCGTTTGTGGTCGTGTTGGCGGCCTTCAAAAGCATCGCCGCTGCTTCAATCAGTATGTTCGGGGTTGGCGTCGGCGTGGTGTTCGTGTTCGTCTCGGCGCAAACGCTGATGCAGGGACATACGCCGATAGAGTTGATCGGACGCGTCAGCGGCAGTTTCATGGCGGTGTTATCGATTGCGCAACTGATAGGCTTGGTCTTCTCTGGTTCGCTGGCGCAGACGCTTGGCATCAGGAATCTGTTTTACCTCAGCGCGGCTATGCTCTTGTTGATTACAGTCTTCGGCTACTTCCGCCTGCCGCAGCAGCCGGCGATGAGCCCGGCAACGGCAGAGCAACAACACGGCGACTAGCACGCGCTGACCCGCGGTCGCCAGGCGGCCGCAATGCGGTTCGGGAGACTCCGTTAATGAATATTGCGATCCTCGTTTATCCTGGTATGACGGCACTCGATGCAATAGGTCCCTACGAAGTGCTAAATGGGATTCCGGATGTCGAGCTTCAGTTCGTGTGGAAAACAATCGGACCCGTCATGACCGATAGTGGAGTATTAGCCATCGGCGCCACGCATACTTTTGATGAAATTAAGCGGGCCGACATTGTGGTTGTGCCCGGCTCGTCTGCTGACACAGTGACGATGATGGCTGATTCGCAGGTTCTGATGTGGCTCAAAGAAATTCATTTGACGACTCGCTTCACGACATCCGTGTGTTCGGGAGCGCTCATTCTAGCGGCGGCTGGGCTCTTGAAAGGCTTGCCTGCGACAACCCATTGGGCAGCAATGTCCGCGCTTCGCAAGTTCGGGGCGGAACCAATGCCGAACGAACGAGTCGTTCAGTCTGGAAAGATCATCACCGCCGCGGGGGTGTCGGCCGGCATCGATATGGCGCTTCATCTGGTCGCACAGGTTTGCGGAGAGGAACGTGCGCGGATTATCCAACTGTTGATCGAATACGACCCGCGTCCCCCGTTCGATTCAGGGCACATGAGTAAGGCGGATACCAGGATAGCGGAGACTGCTCGATCGGAGATGTCCCGGCGCGCCGCCAATCCCAGGAATCTCGTTTCAGTCCCAAAATTGTTGGCTAGTCAATGGCTCGCCAGGATCACACACCGATAGACTCGGCCAAAACGGAGATCGGCGCGCGCTCAAAAAGCGCGCCTGCGGTTGCCTTTGACTTGTTCGATCACTCAGGAGGACAAAGATGCACAGCCACAAACGCTTCGCTCTTACTGCATTCCTATTGTGCGCGCTTTTCGTCAACGGAGCCGTAGCGCGTCAGCCCGCGCTTGCCACTGATCCGATCGAGCAGGCATCTGCTCGACTGGTGGGTTCGATACTTGTGAATGGTTACTCGATGGACTATCTCCGGGGCCTGACCGATCAGTTCGGGGGACGACTCACCGGATCGGCGGCTTATCAGCGCGCGGCCGAATGGGCGGCCGAACAGTTTCGAGCGGCGGGCATCAAAAACGTCAAGCTTGAGCCGTGGGCCATGCCTAGCGGATGGGAGCGAGGCTGGGCGCGCGGGCGCATGACTAAACCGCTGGATCGGCCCCTCCATATCCAATCGCTTGGCTGGGCGCCTTCGACGCCGCCCGGTGGCGTAACCGCCGAAGTGATCATCTTCAGCGACCTCGATCCCAAAAAGATCAAAGCACAGGCCGACAAGCTCAAAGGCCGCGCGGTCATGCTCGATCTCGCAACTATCTTTGCGGATGGCTTCAGTGCTTTCGCGAAACTCATCGACGCGCTTCCGCTCTTTAAAGAAATCGGTACCGCGGCGATCATCGTGTCTGATGGCGAGCGCAACAACGTCCTGAACGCGTTCGGGTTCACGTGGGGAGGTCAGATGAGCCCGTTGCCGATCGCCCAAGTTGGAATGGAAGACGGGAAGCTGATCGAGCGGCTGCTGGCAAAAGGTCCGGTGACGATCGAGTTCGCTTACGAGAACAAGACCAGCGGGCCGATGCAGGTCAACAACGTCATCGCCGAGATTCCGGGCCGCGAGAAACCCGATGAATGGATCATCATCGGCGCGCATCTGGATTCGTGGGACTACGGCACAGGCGCGCAGGACAACGGGTCCGGGTGCGCGATGGTGTTGGAAGCTGCTCGCGCGCTTGCGGCGATGAGTCCTCCGCGACGATCCATCAGATTTGCGTTGTGGGGCGGCGAAGAAGAAGGGTTGCTGGGCTCGGCCGCTTATGTGAAAGCTCACAAGGCCGAGCTTGGCCTGTGCGTAGCGGCCCTCAACACCGACAACGGCGCCGGGCATCCCAAGGGTTGGAAGCTCGAAGGCCGAAAGGATCTGGCAGAGGCAATGACGACGATCAGCAATTCTCTGCTCGAAGGTCTCGGCGCAAGTGGAAGGTCGCAGGAGACGACGTTTGACACAGATCACGGGCACTTCATGCTCGAAGGCATTCCGGCGCTCGACCTGTGGGTTGATATGTCGCACTACGGAGAGATTCATCATAAGAGCAGCGACACGATCGACAAGGTAGACGCTCACAGCCTGGCGGCCGGCGCGGCGGTCATAGCAGTCACCGCGTACGCGATCGCGGAAAGACCCGAGCCCATTGCGCCCCGCATCGACCGGGCAGCAGTCACAGAGATACTCAAGAAAGCCAAGCTCGATGGTTTCCTGAAAGCGATTGGTCTTTGGAATTGAGGACTGGAATAGAGGAGTCGCGCAAAGATAAAAGACTTTATTTGAATTGGCCGAATCGTTTTAGAAGCTGGTAGATGTCGAGCGCCGTGCCCACCAATCCCAGCACCAGCCCAACGATGAACCACAGAGGCGAAGTCACAAACTGCTTATCGATCCACCAGCCGATCAGTGCGGGGATACCTATCATCCACGGGATCGCCAGCGCCAACCCGACGGTTCCGACCGCTTGACGCCAGCTTATGCCGCCGCTTTGCGTTTGGCTATCGTCTGAGTCTTTGGGCTGCTCGGTTTGCGTCTCTGCCTCTTTGTCTTTGCGGTCCTCAACGAGGCGGCCTAATCGGCTCGTTGCCCGGCTCGTTGCCCGGCTCGTTGTCCGGCGCGTTCGGAAGGCCGCGCCGTTGATCGCTTCCAGATTTGCCGGCGCCTTGCTGGTAAGAGTAGGTCTTCAGTCCCGGGCTGATGCCCGCGCTTTGCGTCAGGCTGATGAGCCGCTGAGGGAATACGCCGATGTACAGCACCAACACAGCGGCCACACCGAGGGCCAGGCGAAGCGAAGGCGCCAGCTTGACCGGTTGGGGATCGGTCTCATCCTCGATGTACATTGCTTTGATGAAACGGATGTAATAATACAACGACACCACGCTCATCAACACCGCCAGTATTGCCAACCGCACGAGCCACGGGTTGCCCGTCTCGATCAGACCGGCGAACAAATAGAACTTGCCGATGAATCCCGCCGTCGGAGGTATGCCTCCAAGCGACAGCAAGAAGATCGTCATCATCACAGTCAGCCACGGGGCTTTCTTCATCAAGCCCTTCAGGTCGTCGATTCGATCGCCGACGATGCCCCGACGCCGAAGCGCGATGATACAACCGAAAACACCCAGGTTCATGATCGTGTAAATGAAAAGATAGATGATGAAGCCGGTATAGCCGGTTTCATTGCCGGCGACGATTCCCAACAGCGTGTAGCCCGCGTGCGAGACCGATGAATAAGCCAGCAGCCGTTTGGTGTTGTTCTGGGTCAGCGCCGCGAGGTTGCCCCACACGATCGTGATAGCGGCCACCACTCCCAACAACACGGCCCAACCGGGAAGCCCGGGAATGTTGTTGGCCGCATCGCCCGCGAGTGAGCCGCGCAGATCGGGAAGACCATAAAGAAACAATCGGCCGAACATCGCGAAGCTTGCGGCTTTCACGCCGACAGACATGAAAGCAGTGATCGATGTAGGCGCGCCCTCGTACGCGTCGGGCGCCCACATGTGAAACGGAACGGCGGCGACTTTGAAGAACATTCCGGCGGCCATCAACACCACCGCCAGCATTAACAGGTAGCGCATGTCGGGTGCTGCCTGCGCGCCGAATGGATTGAAGGCTGGAGAAGCAACGATCGGAATCGCGGTGGCGATCTTGGCGAGATTTGTCGAGCCGGTCAGCCCGTACAACATCGAGATGCCGTACAACAACACGCCGGACGAAAAAGCTCCCAGCAGGAAGTACTTCATCGAGGCTTCGTTCGACTTCTGATCGCGGCGGAAGTAGCCGACCAGTATGTAGACCGATACGGCCATCAACTCGAGGGCGATGAACAACGTCAGCAAGTCCACGCCCGAGGCCATGAACATCATCCCGATAACAGAGAAAAGTATCAGCGAATAGTACTCGCCTCGCTGTTCGCCTTCCAAATCGAGATACTTTATCGAGAGCAGTATCGACAGCGCCGCGCCGATCAGAAACATCGACTTGAACACGACTGCGTAGTTGTCGAGCACGATCATGTCGTAGAACGCAGTGCGCGGCGCGCCCTTGGTTACTATTTCGGTGTACAGGATCCAGAGTGAGACAAACGCGAAGCCTACTCCCGCCAGCGAGACCCACGCCACCACTCGCTTACGGTTGCGCGGGAGCATCACGTCGAGCACGAGCGCGGCGCAGGCGAACAGCGTGAGGATGCCTTCAGGCATGATGAACTGCGCAGCCTGCAGCGCGATGGTTTGAAAGTCAGTAGCCTGCATAAGAATGGTTCCGAGTTCCGGGTTCCGAGTTCAGGGTTTCGGGTCAAGGATTCGCAGGCTCAACCCGGAACCCTAAACCCGGAACCCGGAACCTTACTTTTGTTGTTCTTCGGCGATCTGTGGCCGCTGTGCAGCATTCTTGAAATAATCCGGTTCAACCTGAGCCACGACCACGTTGGTTTGCGGCTCGATGTACGAGAGCAGCGGCTTCGGATAGATGCCAATCCAGAAAATCAAAAGGATCAGCGGCGCGAACTGCCACGCCTCGCGCGCGTCCAGGTCCTTCAAGCCCTCGTTGGCTTTGCTTACCTGACCGAAGAACACTCGTTGGTAGAGCCAGAGCATATAGGCCGCGCCGAGGATAATTCCAACGGCCGCGAACACTGCCCACGCGGGCTTTGCTTCGAATGCGCCTCGAATAGTCAGGAACTCGCCAATGAAGTTGTTCATCAGCGGCAAACCTAACGACGAAAGGGTGACGACCAGGAATATCGTCGAGAAAGTCGGCATCACGTGAGCCAGCCCGCCGAATTGGGCGATCTCATACGTGTGCCGCCGTTCGTACAGAATGCCCGCCAGCATGAACAGCGCGCCGGTCGAGATCCCGTGGTTGATCATCTGCAGCACCGCGCCGTTGATGCCGTGTGGATTGAACGCGAAGAGTCCCAACATCACGAAACCGAGATGCGAGACCGATGAGTAGGCGACCAGTTTCTTGACGTCCTTCTGCGCCATCGCCACCAGCGCCCCGTAGATTATCCCGATGATCGAGAGCACAACCATCACTTGGCGCACGGTCGGATCTTTGGCGGCGTCGGGGAAGATCGGCAGCGAGAATCGCATGAAGCCATACGTGCCCATCTTCAGCAAGACGCCCGCCAGTATCACCGAACCCGCGGTGGGCGCGTCATAGTGCGCATCCGGCAACCACGTGTGGAACGGGAACATCGGCACCTTGATCGCAAATGAAAGCCCGAAGCCTATGAACAGCCAGATCACAAGGCCGAGTCCGAACACCGCCTTGATGTGCGGCCCGATCGCGGTCATCGCGGTGATGTTGAATGAGCTGTGAACGTATCCGGACGCAAGCGGCCGATTCGTTTGCGGATCGATGCCGTCAGCGCGCTTCATCGCATCGAGCGCCATGTTGAGCATTGCCTCGTTCACCTGCCCCCGGCGTTCGGGATCGGCGACGCTGCACGCGGCAAGCTGGCGCGCGGTCGCTTCAACAGCGGGGCGCTGGGCTTTGACTACATCGGGGAAGATGAAGAAAAGCTTCAGCACCGCCAACAGCATCACCACCGAACCGGCTAGCGTATACAGGAAGAACTTGATTGCCGAGTATAGCCGGTTCTTGCCGCCCCAAATGCCGATCAGGAAGTACATCGGCACGAGCATCACTTCCCAAAAGATGAAGAACAAAAACAGGTCGGCTGAGACGAACGCTCCGAGCATGCCGCTTTGAAGAAGCAGCATCATTATGTAGTACTCTTTTTCGCGGCCTTTTTCGCGGATGTAAGCCCACGAACAGATGACCGAGACTACTCCGAGCAGAGTCGTCAGCATTACCAGCACGAGCGCTAGCCCATCGACGCCGAGTTGATAACGCGCGCCGATCAGCGGGATCCAGTCGTGGTCCTCGATGAATTGCAATCCGCCGTAGGCGCGGTCGTATCCGTTGCCCCACCCGAAAAAGCCGGTAACAAGCGGAATCGAAATCAAGAAGCACAGCCCGATCCACATGTTCGCGAACCCGCGGATGCTGTTGTTCTTGGCGCGGTTGAAAAACAGAAGCAAGATAGCGCCAACCGCCGGGAGCCACGTCACCCACGAGAGGATGCCGATGCCGAAAATTTGCATGCGACCAGGCATAGCCAGAGTCTCCTCGTCACCTATTTATGGGACCTATAAGACCTAAAGGACCTATTTCCCAGTAAAGCCCCTTATCGTCGTCGTTATCGCCGGGTAAACGTAGTAGAGCAAGATGACAAACAACCCCGCAGCGAACAGCAAAGCGTAGTTCTGCCAAAGGCCGGTCTGCGCCGCGCGCAGCACGTACGAGCCGGCCCTCGCGATCCAGCCCGTTGCATTCACCGCCAGGTCGATCACCCACTTGTCCCACAAGCCGGTGACCTTCGCCCAAAACCTGGTCATCCAGCCCGCGCCGTTCACGCCGCCATCGACTACCTTCGCGTCAACTGCCCAGAGCGCGTCGTCGATCGTCTTGACCGCTTCGACTCCCTTCACGTCGAGCAGGTAGTCCCAATACCATTTGTTGAAACTGAGCGTGTAAAGCGGACGGAGTTTGGCGGCCCAAATCCCTGGAAGGTCCGGCCGCTTAACGTAGAAAACGCGGCCCAGGTAGATGCCGCCAGCAGCAATCGCAAGCGATAGCAACATCAGCAAGTATTCTTTCGAGTCAACGGGTTCGTGAGCTGATTCGGCGTGAGCGGCACTCGATTCAGCGGCAGACGCGGCCGCAGGGTTCGTTCCAGGAGCCGCTGTTGTGCCGTGAGACGCGGTGGCCGGTGCTGCGTGTACTTTCACGATGACCGGTTCAAGCCAGCGCTCGAACAGGTTGAGGTTCGCTCCGCCAGTCAGCGCGTGCGGGATGCCGACCCATCCTACGACCAGCGAGCCCACCGCCAAAACGATAAGCGGGAGCGTCATGCTGCGAGGCGATTCGCGCGGCTCAACAGGGCCGTGATGGTCACCGTGAGAGTCGTGGCCCTCGCCGTGAACCTTGCGGAATCGCTCTTCGCCCCAGAACGTCAGCCCCATCAAGCGAGTCATGTAAAACGCGGTCATTCCGGCGGTGATGAATCCAACCAGCCATAGGATCCAGCCGCCCCCGAAGACGCTTGTGGAAAAAGTCTTCCAAAGAATTTCGTCTTTGGAGAAGAACCCGGCGAACGGAATGATGCCGCATATCGCCAGCCATCCCATCAGCATAGTCTTGTAGGTAACCGGGAGATACTTCTTCAAACCTCCCATTCGCGGCATCTCTTGTTCGTGGTGCATTGCGTGAATCACCGAGCCCGATCCGAGGAAGAGCAGCGCTTTGAAGAACGCGTGGGTGAACACGTGAAAAATCGCCCCGATGAACGCGCCTACTCCAGCGCCCAAAAACATGTAGCCGAGCTGCGAGACAGTCGAATAAGCCAGAACTTTCTTGATGTCGGTTTGGGTTATGCCAATCGTCGCGGCGATGAAAGCGGTCAGGCAGCCCACCAGCGCTACTATCATCATCATCGTGACCGATCGCTGAAAGATGAAGTTTGTGCGGGTCACCATGAACACGCCGGCGGTCACCATCGTCGCGGCGTGTATCAGCGCCGAGACCGGCGTAGGTCCGGCCATCGCATCCGGGAGCCAGATGTAGAGCGGTATCTGCGCGCTCTTGCCGGTCGCGCCGATGAACAGACCAAGCGCAAGCCACGACATCAATCCGAATTGCCAGAGATGTTCTTGTGGATAAGCGGCCGAAAGATTGGCGACGTCGTGAAACTGAAGCGTGCCGAACGTCGCAAACACGCCGGCAATGGCTAACACCATTCCGAAGTCGCCGATGCGGTTGACGACAAATGCTTTCTTCGATGCCTCCGCGGCTTCCTGTCTGTCGAAGTAGTACCCGATCAAGAGGTATGAGCAAAGCCCGACGCCTTCCCACCCTATGAACATGATCATGAAGTTCGAGCCCATCACCAGCAGCAGCATCATGAACATGAACAGGTTCAGGTAGGAAAAGAACCGATAGTAGCCTTTGTCGCCGCGCATGTAACCGGTGGCGAATACGTGAATCCAGAAGCCGACAAAGGTAACGATGAACATCATCACCAGCGAGAGCTGATCTATTTGGTAGCTCCACTCGATGTCGAAGTTGGAAAGCGAGCCGGCCTGCTGGCCCTGGGAGTTGCGCGCCAGGCCGCCCGGCAGCCACGTGAACGAATGCGGGAAGCCGCCGTCTTCTTTGCTGGTGATGTAGGGCTTGTCTTCGTTCGCCGGATTGTAGCTCCAGTGGTATTCGTAGAAGGCTCCAAGCGTGAGCAACAACGAAGCGAGGATCACGCCGCACGCGATAACCGAGACGGTCTTCTCGCTGAGCCGGAGCTTACGGCCCAAGAGGAAGTTGATCAAAAATCCCACGAGCGGAAGAACTGGAATGAGCCAGACAAGTTTCAGCATAAGAACGTTCGGGGTTCAGGGTTCAGGGTTCAGGGTTCAGGGTTTCAAACCCGGAACCACGAACCACGAACCCGGAACCGGGTTTTCTCACCACTTCAAAAGATCGATCTCGTCGATCGCGACCGTCTCGCGGTTGCGGAACATCGCGATGACTATGCCCAGCCCCACCGCCGCTTCTGCCGCCGCCACGACGATGATGAATATGGTGAACACCGGGCCGGAAAGCGGATTCACCGCCAGACCCTTCGCCATGAGCACTTCCTTGTTCAACTCGAGATAGCGCGAGAACGCAATAAGGTTGAGGTTGACCGCGTTCAGAATCAGCTCGATAGACATGAAGATGATGATAATGTTGCGGCGCGACAGCACCCCGGCGACCCCAACGACGAACAGCAGAAAGCTGAGCATCAGGAAATTGATGAGCGTGGGTTCGAACCGCTTGAGAAATGGTTGCTGGGCCTGTAAGAGCACCGGGGCAACATAGGCAATTGCGCCTATGATGATACTGATCACAGCGTCCCCCCCATTGAATTGCCGATTGCCGATTGCCGATCGCCGATTTCTGAGAAGTACGATTCTCTTTCAATCGGCAATCGGCAATCGGCAATCGGTAATCTATTATTCATAGTACTTCTCTTGTTTTGTTCCGCGCGCGAGGAGCACCGCGCCTACCATCGCAACCAGCAACAGCAGCGATGCTATCTCGAACGGTAAAGCCGCTTGCCGGTAGAGCTGTTCGCCTACTTCCTGGGTATCCTTGGACATGGTTGAGCCGGCGCCCGCGGACGTTCGCTCGCTGCTGTCAACTAGAGCCGCGGTGGTTGCGGCATCGGGCGGTCTGAAAGCCGCCTGAGCCGGGTTCATCGCGAAGTAGAACGATACCGCAAGCAGCAAAGCGATCATCACCGCCGGCCAGGTCTGCCCGGTGTAGAGCCTGACTCGGGACTCTTCTTCAGCGCGTGTCTGCACGAGCATGATCACAAACAGGAACAACACCATCACGCCGCCTACGTATACCAGTATCTGCACACCGGCTACGAACTCCGCGCGCAGAAGTATGAACAGCAGCGCTACGTTGACCAGGGTCGAGATAAGAAACAGGGCCGAGTGCACGGCTACGCGAGCCGTCACCACGAAGACGGCCATGAACAAAGTCATGATGGCTAGCACGTAGAATAGCGCCGCTTCCCAACCGTGTAATTGCATATAGGACCTATAGGACCAATATGGCCAATAACCAATGACTATTTCGCATAGCGCACATAGTTGATGCCCTTCTCGAGCATCTCGCGGTCCCACCGGAAGCCTGCGCGATGATAGACCGCAAGCTCAAAGCTCTGCGTAAGCTCGAGGCAATCCGTCGGACAGGCTTCGACGCACAGGTTGCAAAACATGCATCGCGACGTGTCGAAGATAAAGGTGGTCAGCACCTTCTTCTTGTTCACTTTCTCGCCGTCGCGAACCTCGCGGCGCAACGAACCGACCTCGATGCAATCGACCGGGCATACGAGCGCGCAAAGATCGCACGCGATGCACAGAGTCGTGCCGTTTTCAGGATCGAGATTCAACCGAGGCGCGCCGCGAAATCTCTCGGACACCCGCGCAGGCTCGAGCGGATACTGCTCGGTGTAGATCGCCTGGTTAGGGTTGCCGCCGTCGCGCGGCTCATACAGCGCTCTGGCGTTGTACTTGAACGTGACCATCAAGCCCTTGAACAGATCGAGCAACAATAGCCTTCTGATCAACTGGCCGAGGGTGCGCTTCGCTGCTTGTGTCTTTACTGCTTGCATAAAATTACCTGCTAAGAAATAGTGCTATTGGCCGCCGGTTTCTGCCGGTTGGGCCTCGCCGCCTTGTTGCAGCATCTTCTCCAGCCGCTCGCGCCGAAGCTGCATCTGAAGCTGGCGCTGGTCGTGCAAGTTGAAGTCACGCGACCGGCGGTTGATCGTCGCCAGCAGTCCCCAAACAATTGGAACGGTAATGACGAAGCCGGTGACGATGAAATAAATAATGCCCGCATACCTGGTCGGGATCAACCGGCCTTTTTCCTCGTGCATCAACCCGAGCAGGCCGCCTTGCGACTTCGGCATCGCGAGCACGAACCAGATTCCGGTCAATACTATGTTAGCGAGGCCGGCGGGTATCATCCACTTCCACCCGAGCTCCATCAACTGGTCATAGCGGTAGCGCGGCCACGTCCAGCGGAACCACATATACACATAGATCAAAGCGAATATCTTCGCCGCGAATACCAGGATGCTCAGGAACACAAACAGAGTCGGGTTCGTTATCAGGCTTAGCCCTGGAAACTGCCATCCGCCGAGAAAGACCGTCACCGCGACCGCTGACGTGACGATCATCGCCGAGTATTCGGCCATGAAAAAGAGCGCCCACCGGAAACCCGAATACTCGGTGTGATAACCGGCGACCAGTTCCGATTCGGCTTCCGGTAAATCAAACGGCGCCCGGTTGGTTTCGCCCAGCGCGCTGATGGCATAAACAAGAAAACCGAGCGGCTGAAAGAGGATGTACCAGACGCCGTCAGCCTTCTGAGCGTCGATGATGCCCGACATCGAAAGCGTCCTTGCAAACATCAATGCTCCGATGAGCGAAAGGCCCATCCCGATTTCGTAGCTTACCATCTGAGCCGATGAGCGAAGCGCGCCAAGCAACGAGTACTTCGAGTTCGACCCCCAACCCGCGAGCACCAGACCTAACACGCCGACCGATGACACCGCGAGTATGAACAGGAGTCCGATGTTGACGTTGGCGATTGTAGCCCAGGCGGCGCCCCACGGGATAACCGCCAGCACCACCAGCGCCGCGACAACCGAAACGATCGGGGCGATGATGAATACGGCGCGGTCCGCTTTGATCGGGATGATGTCCTCTTTGAGCAGAAGCTTGATTCCGTCCGCAAGCGGCTGAAGCAATCCCCACGGCCCCACGCGCATCGGCCCGAGCCGCGCCTGCATGAACGCCGACACCTTGCGCTCGAGATAGACAAGGTATGCAACCAGAGTCAGGACGATGAACAGTACGACTACGATCTGAATGGCTGGCCACACTATGTACTCGGCCAAGAACGCATTTGGCCGCCGCTCGCCGGTCAAGCTCACGACCCAATCGGGCGCGACGAAAAGCAGAGTTGCTAGGATGGCTTGCATATTGAACCCCAAGTGATGCGTGATCCGTGATCCGTGATGCGTGATCCGTGATCCGTGATGCGTGATTCGTGATAGCTTCCTCGGAGCGTCACCCATCACTCGTCACGCATCACTCTTCACGCATCACGCTTCACTCTTCACGCGTCACCTATCCACTTCCCCAAGCACTATATCGAGCGTCCCGATGAGGGCTACGACATCGGCTACCAGGTGGCCGATGGACATTCGCTTTAGCGATTGCAGATTGATGTAAGACGGCGGACGAATGCGCATCCGGTAAGGCTTGCCCGTTCCATCGCTCACCATGTACACGCCGAGCTCGCCCTTGGGCCCTTCGATCGAGTGATATATCTCGCCGACCGGCGGCTTTATTATCTTTGGCACCTTGGCCATCACCGGACCATCGGGCAATCCGTCGAGCGCCTGCTCGATGATCAGCGCCGACTGCTTCAGCTCTTCCATGCGAACAAGGTAGCGATCGTATGTATCGCCGTTCTCGCCGATGGGTATTTCAAAATTGAAATCGGCGTACGCTGAGTAGGGCTGCGCTTTTCGCACATCATACTTGACTCCCGATCCGCGCAACGCCGGGCCGGTCAAGCTGAGGTTGATGGCTTCTTCGGCCGGAAGAATGCCGATGCCGACGGTTCGCTGCAGCCAGATTCGATTTGCGTTCAACAGCGTCTCATACTCGTCTATGCGTCCGGGCAGTATTTTGAGAAACGCACGCACTCGCGCTTCGAACTCCGGGTACGCGTCCCACCACAAGCCGCCTATGCGGAACGCATGCGCGGTGAGCCGCGCGCCGATGAAGTCTTCGAATATCTTGAGTATCTCTTCGCGCTCGCGAAAGCAGTAAAGCAGCACGGTGACCGCGCCGATGTCCATCGCGTGCGTTCCCAACCAAAGAAGGTGCGACGCGATGCGCTGAAGCTCGGTGAGGATGACCCGCAGGTATTCGGCTCGCTTGGGCACTTCCACCTGGAGCATTTTCTCGACGCCTTCGACGTAGCAAAGATCGTTGGATACCGCGGCTACGTAATCGAGCCGGTCCCAGTAAGGCGTGATCATAGCGTAGGTGTCGTGCTCGCCGATCTTCTCGACGCCTCGATGGAGGAAGCCGATATCACAGTCGAGACCAACTACTGTCTCGCCGTCGAGCTTCAAGATCACTCGCAGCACTCCGTGAGTAGACGGGTGCTGCGGGCCCATGTTGAGCACCATCTCTTCGGCGTCGAAGAGCGTTTCTTGTCCTTTTGGTACTTGCTGTTCCTGCATATCGTCTGGAAGAGCGGTTGGGGAAACTCACCCGCGACCTTACTATCCTCCATCTTCCATCTTCTATCTTCTTTCAGCGTACTTCACATCAATCAGGCTCGTATCGTAGTCGATCTCGCGATAGTCAAGATGCTCATCGGTCCATGCGTTGTCTCGATATTCAATCGGGTACTCTTTGCGAAGCGGATGGCCCGGCCAGTCCGATGGAAGCAGTATGCGCCTGAGATCCGGATGGCCTTCGAAGATTATGCCGAACATATCGAAGACCTCGCGCTCCATCCAGTTCGCGCCCGCCCATATCGGGGTCAAGCTCGGGCAAATTTCGCCGTCGGCCAGCGAGACCTTCACTCGAAGCCGGCGATTCTTTGGCACCGAATATAGGAGTATAACGACATCGAACTCCTGGCCCGCGCGCTCCGGCCAGTGAATGGCGGTCAGATCGGTGCACATATCGAAGAGCGCCTCCTGGTCATCGTGCAGGAAGCGGCAAAGCTCGACGAGCGTTTCCTTTTTGACGCGAATAATCTGCTGGCCGAGCGTTGCCACGGCCTCGGTGACCGCGCCGGCGAACCGCTCGCGGATCCGGTCGATTAACGGATCACTGGCGATGTCGACTGTGACTACCGGACCCTTCTTCGGTGGAGGAGCCGGCTTGTGACCCGCTGCAGGAGCGGCTTTCGGGGGAGCGGGCTTCGCGGCAGCAGCAGGCGGAGGAGACGGTTTCGCGGTTCCAGCCTCCTCGGAGGTGGGTTCTTTCTCTTGTCCGCTGGCGGCGTCAGGCTGGGAAGTGCGCTGTGATTCAGCGCCTTCACCGGCTCCGGTCGCCTGCTCCTTGCTTCCCGAGATGTCTGGTTGGCCCGCGTCTGACTTATCCGTGGAAGACCCTTTGTCAGCGCTTTGATTGGATGTGTCCTTAGTCTCGTCTCCCATGTTTTACCCAACAACAGCGCACAGACGTTTCCGTGCGTTTAACTGGTAACAGGACGGCTATGACTGCTTTGAAAAAGAAGTGCTGCCGGTCAAACCAAAGCTTATTATCGAGAGATGCTTTTAGCATAGCGCCGAAAGTATTGTCAATCTGGGGGTAGAGGATGAGTCTCGGCGCAAATGTCCGACAAACTTCAGTTTGTCGATGGCGCAGTACATATGGACTGCGCCGCCTTTGAGTGAGAAATGGACGGCACTGGCAGCAGCGCCCCTTTGGCTTTGGCGGAGGCTGGATCGCCCTTTGAAAGTGGACCGTCTCGACTGCGAAGCGAAAGCGGCGGCGTAGTTGTCGCCCAAGCGAAGTGTCGCCGGGTGCCGCCGCAGTCCATATGCGCGACATGGACAGCGCCCTCTCAACTGACTTGAATTCGTAGAGGACTGCGGTATAGTCTTGCCCGGCTTATGAGTACTGAAAGCAAAATCTCTGTCGAAGAGGCTAACACGGCCTTCTATCGCGCGCTCGAATCCGGAGTGCTTGGGCGGATGGACGACGTGTGGGCTCACGAAGACTGGGTGAGGTGCGTGCACCCCGGATGGGACTTGTTGACTGGCTGGAATCGCGTGCGAGAAAGCTGGGAAATGATATTTGAGAGTGGACAGAAACTGCGGGCGACGCCGTCAGACGTATGGGTCCACACCGATGGGGACTTCGCCTGGGTGACCTGCACTGAAAACATCACGGTCTTCAATGAATCAAGCTTTGACTCCGCGCTGGCTGCGGCAACCAACCTTTTTATTCGAAGCGAGGGTCGCTGGCTGATGGTCCACCATCATGCGTCCCCGATCCCCATCGTCGTTCCCGACAACGCTTCGGACACGATTCAGTAGTTCCGAGTTTTCGGAAGAAATCCAGAATTTCATCTCCAATATTTTGAGGAAAATCCTGCCTAATTGCTCGTGCCGGGTTTAAGTAACCGGACGAGAAAAGTTTAGGAGTTGTACGAAATCTGCGCTTAACGAAGGAACCCCGCTTGCTAGCGTAGGGTCAGACGTTGAGGAGTGTGCCAGTCCGTAAACAATCACTGAAACCGAAGGGTTAGGAAAAGGAGAGACCAGTATGACAAGACGTATCACAAGTCTACTGATGCTGGCTGCGTTGTTGACATCGTCACTCGCCGTCAGCCACGCCCAAACGGCCACTGCTACGATCGTAGGCACGGTTCTCGATCCACAGGGTGGCGTAGTAGCCAATGCCACCGTTGTAGCAAGGAACGTTGACACGGGGATCGAACGAACAACCAAATCGACCTCCGAAGGATTGTACAGGTTCGGCAACTTGCCGCCTGGTGTTTATGACGTGCGAGTTGATGCGCAGGGCTTTTCCAAAGCAGAAGTCAAAGCGGTCAAACTTCAGGTGGGGGAACAGCGAGATGTGAATTTCGCCCTGCTTGTCTCCGGCGCAACAGCGACTGTGGACATAACCGCGAGCGACGCTCTGGTAGAGACAGGGAAGACCGATGTTTCAAGTGTCATTGACAGCAAACAGGTTGCGACCCTTCCCACTACCACAAGCTTCAACGGCATTGGCGGCGTCGCCAACGACTACGCCGGCCTCGCAGCGATCGCACCGGGGGTCAAGTACGACTTGACCACCATCTCAAGCGACCTGATAGGTCCGGGAGCCGTGAACAACCGCGGTATCCAGGTAAACGTTGACGGCGGAACCATATCCGACCAGGTTGTCTCAGGGCGCGACTCGCTTGGGGCGTCGGTTGAAGAAGTGAAAGAGTTCCAGGTGCTGACCAACAGCTACAACGCCGAATATGGCCAGTCGGGCGGCGTCGTGCTCAACGTGATTACCAAGTCGGGAACGAACGGCTTTCACGGCGACGGGCATTACTACACCCGCGGCCGGAACTTGACGGCTTCCAACTTCTTCTACAACACAAGCGACGCCGCTAATTTCCGCCGCGCGCCGTTCCACAAGTACGAAGGCGGATTCACCGCGGGCGGGCCATTCATCAAGGACCGGACCTTCTGGTTCACCAGCTATGAGCAGACCCGCCAGGCAACGCCGCTTCAGTTGACCCCGCCGGGCGGCTCCATCAATCTCACAGTGCCGACAAAGGAATTGTTGTGGTCCGCGAAAGTTGACCATAAGCTTTCGACCAACAATAGCATCTCGGCGCGCTTCAATTTGCAGCGAGACTTGACCGACAACATACTGGTGCAGATTGCCAACTTTGCCGCGCCAGAGTCGCTGGTTTCCGCGGTAATCCACGATCACACGCTCAACGTCTCGTTGACCTCCACGCCGACGACACACATAGTCAACGAAGCGCGATTCTTCTGGCACCACCTCTTGAGCGCGACCCCAACAAAGAGCGAACAGCCCGGCCAGTTGGGCGCGAACTTTTATGTTGGAGCGGCGTTCTGCTGCCCGCAGGGCGCGGATCAGGATCGCTATCAGTTCATAGATAACCTGTCGTGGACGCGTGGTGCGCATACGGTGAAAACCGGCGTCAACATAAGCCACTTCCCGTATGCCTCACTGTTCACACAGTTCGCCTTTGGCCTGTACAGAGGCTTCCCGCGGCCTGCACCTAATCCCGGACTGCCGACTCAGTTCCAGGTCGGAATTGGCCCGGCGCGAGTCAACGCGAGCGATAACATCTACGGCTTCTACGTACAGGATACCTGGAAGCTGAAGTCGAACCTGACGCTCAACTATGGCGTGCGGTACGACCTCGAAGACGGTGCGTTCAAGGGCGGCACAATAAAGGCCGATGTGAAAGGCGGTTGTCTGCAAGGAAACGGGATCGTTCCAGCTTGCTCGTCGGATCACAATAACTTCCAGCCGCGGGTAGGCCTGGCGTGGAGCCCACATTATGAGAACGGTTTCATGCACACGCTGTTCGGCAACCCGGAGCAAACCGTAATACGAGGTTCATTCGCCGAAGTCACTCAGCTTGCCTATCTCAACGTGTCTCTCGATTCGTTGAACTTCGACGGTGTGAATCTGTTCACGACTACGTTCACCCAGCCGTCGGTTCTTGCCTTCTTCCCGAACCGGCCACCGGACAGCCTTCTCTCGACGCTAAGGGCACCCGGCTTCTTTGGCCGGCTGCGTCCGATTTCAAATGATCTGCGCAATCCGGAAGTCCGCCATTTCAATGCGTCGATCACTCGGCAGATCGGCCGGCGCCTCGTGTTGGATGTTGGCTACATTGGCGTGCTCGGATTCGGGCTGTTCGGCGAGCGCGACACAAACTTCCCGATTATCAAGGCCGACCCGCGACATCCGGGCTTCTTCTATTTCGGCCAGAGACCGGATGAGCGGCTCGACGCGGTGCGCACAAACGAGAACTCGCGCACCTCTGCCTATCACGGACTGGTGGTGAGCGCCACGAAGCGGCTGTCCCATCACTTCCAATTTCAGGGAGGCTACGTGCTCTCGAAGCAGCTTTCCTCATCCGAGGACTTCTTCGGTCTTTCTGAGCCTGGCGATGTGGCCAATATTCGCGCAGAGCGCGCGTTGGCGCAGAGCGACACACGGCATCAGGGGAACTTTGGCTTTGTGTTTGATACCGAGCGGCTCTCCGGCAGATCGGTCGTCAAACACATAGTCAATAACTGGACGATTGGCGCCATCGGGCAACTCCAGTCAGGACGGCCTTACCCAGTATCGACAGGAGACGTGCCGTTCGCTACATCGGCCTTCTTCGGCGCCGGCAACGAGAGTCAGCAGCGCCCGAACGTGCTGCCGGACGGGACTCTTATTTCGACCAACATTGCCTCAGCTTTCCAGACTAACTTGAATGTGAGCGAGGCGGGCCGCGCCATATGCAACTGCCCGCAGACAACATTCCTGGCTCCGGCGGATGCAGACCCGCGTGGCTCCGTCGACACGTTCAGCGGCGACCTCGTTGACTTCCAATTCGTCAACGGCAACCTGGTCAGGAACGCCGGCAAGGGCAGTCCCTACATTCGCTTCGATATGTCGTTTATCAAGGCGTTTCCGATCCGGGAGAGGATGCGTCTGGAGGTGAAGGCCGACGTCTTCAACATCTTCAACCATCCGCTCTTCCTCCTGTTCAACACTAACGACGTGCTTAGCCTGATGGCGCCTTCCGCTGATCCGAACTGCCGCGTGTGCCTCAACGCGCACACCGGCCGGTACATCGGCCGCGATGGCCGTGAGCTGAAGATTCAGGACTTGCAGAACGGTCGTGTAAGTCGCGATTTGCTGACCCCAAACTTCGGCCCATCCCTCCAGGGTCTCGGGGATCCGGCTGCGACCGACATATCGCGGACGGTTCAGGTGTCCATGCGATTCAGGTGGTAACCAACCCGAGACAACACAGGCGGTTGTCTCAATCAAACCGAGAGGCGGGCCAAGGCGGCCCGCCTCTTTGGTCAGGTATCGACAATCGATTCACCTCCGGGCAGACTCTTTTGCTTTTCTTTCGAGTCTACGCGCCGGTGGCCACAGCAGCTCACGTGTGTTGATTGTCGCAGCGGGGTTCTACAAGGACGGCAAGCTCGCGCAACGGACTCCCACCGTTCGTATCACTCAATCGCCTATCTCACCCGGCGCGGGTTTTCCATTAGCCACGCCATTCAAGCTGGCCCACCTCGAACCCGGCGAGTACACGGTAAGAGTCGAGTTGGTGGACGAAGCTACGAAGCAAAAAGAAGCCAAGGAAGCGCGCTTCACGCTGACAAAGTAGGCCCGCAATGACCCCGCGATCGCGCCGGGAATGGCACAGGCGCCGGTCGACCCCAGCGTTTTCCCCACTCAGGGGATTCAAAAATATGAAATAAAATCCAAATTTTCATATCTCCCGGTGCCGAATGGGTTATAATGCGGCTTCAACTCTGAACCTAAGTGGGGAATATAAGAGCTTTCGCCGGTCTTGGGCGGTAGGCTTCGTGCTGGTATATGACTTGCCCCTGTATTACGTCCTCAACCAGTCTTTTCAAGAGAGGTAGCGCGGCAAACCCATGCACATAAGGAGCACTTAGGCGCGTGAAGCACTCTCTAGCGCATACTTGGCCAAGCTCTCGATCGTGCGGGCTTCGGTGTAAACAACGATGTCTAGATGATCCAATCCGAATCAGGAGGTTCAAATGAGAAATCAGTACAAGCGACTGCTGGTGAGTATGGTCTCGCTGGCATTGATAGTGATGAGTCTTGCGCCGCTTACGTTAGCGGCCCAAGAGCCTACCGGAGGTATCGAAGGAACCGTGACCGACCCGCAGGGCGCGGTTATTCCGAACGCGACGATTAGTATCCGCAATACCGGCACGAATGCTACCCGCACCGCCACCGCCGGTGATGACGGTCATTATAAGGCTTCGTCCCTGCCCCCCGGCGTCTATGAAGTAAAAGTGACCGGGCAGGGTTTCAAATCGCAAGTGGCCACCGGGGTGACCGTTGAAGTCGGCAGAACCACGCCTCTCGATGTGAAGCTTGAAATCGGTGGCAGTTCCGAAACGATCACCGTCACTGGCGGCGGCGAAGCGCAGATCGACCGAACCGATAACACCGTATCCGGCGTCGTCGGCACTGTGCAGATCCAGAACCTGCCGCTCAACGGCCGCAACTTCCTGGACCTTGCGCGACTGCAGCCTGGGGCCGAAACCGTTGACGGGGGAAGCTTCGATCCGACCAAGGCAAACTACACCGGTGTTTCAATCGGAGGCCAGGCCGGCCGGTCGACCCAGATCACGGTAGACGGCGGCTCGGTAGTTGACAACGTCGTCGGCACGACCGTTCAGAACTTCTCGCAGGAGATCGTGCAGGAGTTTCAGGTCGGCCTATCGAACGTTGATCTTTCAACCGGAGCATCGGCGGCTGGCTCGGTTAACATCGTCACCAAGGGCGGCACGAACCAGTATCATGGCAATGGCTACTTTTACTGGAGAGATGCGAGATTTGCATCGTTCCCGGCGCTCGATCGCCTGGACGCGGCACACGGCTTACCGCCTGACTTGCAGAGGGCTCGAATACCGTTTGACCGCGAGCAGTTCGGCGGGACCTTCGGCGGCCCGCTCAAGAAAGACAAAGCCTTCTTCTTTGCCAACGTCGAATACAACAACCAGGACGACATCTCCATACACAATCAGACCCCTGGCCTGGTCGGCTTTAACGGCTTCACCGGCAAACCGTTCAACGGGCTACTGGCAACAGGCCGGGTCGATTACAAATGGAACGACAAGACGTCACTGTTCTTCCGCTACTCGCATGACAACAATGATCAACAGGCGCCTTTCGCGCCTGGCACCGGCATCCTGCCGAGGGATAGTGCCAGCGGGATCTTCCAAACAAACGATCAAATTGATCTCAATCGCTCGGATGGCGGCGTTTTTGGCATGACGCGAAGCCTCTCGGCGACTATGATCAATGACTTCCGTTACTCCATCAACGACTTCCACAACCGGATTGATCCGGCGTCGCCGGGCGTCCCCGAGCTGCGGGTAATCAACCCCGATCAGAACTGGAAGTCGGGCGCGAACTACATCACGCCCCAGGTGACCGATCAGCGCCGCAACCAGATTCGGGATGACTTGACCTGGTCGAAGGGCAAGCACTCAATTCGTTTCGGCATCGACTGGGAGCGCACAACAATCGATGGTCAGTTTGCATTTGCCAAACCGTCTCGCGTCCGAATCTATGGGCCTGGCTTTGGCAGCCCGATACCGGTGCTCGCGACAGAGGCAGACTTCCTCAATTCTCCTGCGTACGACATCACCCTCGGCGTCGGCGACGACCTGTTGCCCTTCAACACGTCTGCGGGTGTGACCGCCAACAACCGCTTCCAGTTCTACGGAACCGACGCTTGGAAGATCTCTCGCAACGTCACATTCAACTTCGGTCTGGCATATCGCTATGACACAAACCTGTGGAATCACGATCAGGGTCATCCTGCGATAGTGGCCCCGCTGTTTGGCAAGGGAACCAGCGCAAGCCCGCCCGATAAGAACAACATCGCTCCGCGCTCGGGTTTTGCGTGGGACATCGGCGGCAATGGCCACACAGTCATACGTGGCGGCGTCGGGATATACTACGACACTGCGATTGACAACCTTCGGTTGTTTGAGCGCGCAGACCTCGGCCCTGCAGGGGCGGAACTGTTCCTCGTCGGCGCTGCGATCACCAGCAACCTGCTGCCGGGTGGCGACGGTCGTTTTGCCCTCAGCCCGACCTCGACCAGCTACATAACGCTGGGCAACTTGTTGCCGAAACTCGCCGCGATTCGCAAAGACGTCGAGTCACGCGCGTTTAACTGCACGCTCCCGACGTCGATCGAATGCTTCCACGCCGTATCAGGGCCGCTCTTCTCGACCGAATTCCAGATACCGTACTCATTGCAGTACGCTATCGGCATTCAGAAACAGTTGCCCGGCAAGATGGTGTTGCAGGCAGACTTCAACTATCGGAAGGGCGTGCACGAGGTACTTGTGTACGACGCCAACTTCTTCTCCGCGGTAAACAAGGCTGGTAATCCGTCGCCGACCGTCTCAAGCATTGATTTCGCTGTGCCTTATGCGGACTCGTCAGCTTTCTCAGTCTACAAAGCGCTGTTGGTCCGGCTGGACCGCCGGTTCGACCAGGGCTTCCAAATGACCGCCAGCTACACGATGTCGCGTCTTAGGAACTTTGGGGGTGATGCCCTGGGTCTTGGCCAGACTATTTCCAACCGAAATGATTTCGCCGCAGAGTATGGCCCGGGCGGACTCGATCGAACGCATCGCCTGGTAGTCAGCGCCGTGTGGGAGATGCCCTACTTCAAGGACAGTTCCTCAGCGTTCAAGAAGCAGGTTCTGGGGGGATGGACTGCATCGGTCATCTCGACGGCCATGAGCGGGCTGCCATTCAGCGCGTTCCTACCAGACGGAGTAGATCTGTTCGGGAGCGGCTCGTTCTTCTCCTACCTGCCCGGGACCAAACCTGGAGACATAGGGCGCGATATCAATTCTCTGAGCAAGCTAAATGAGATCATCAGCAACTACAATGCGAACAGGAATTCGTTTGCGGCTCGCATTGAAGGCGGTGTGCCGGTTGATCCTCAGGGCACCGAGCTACGCGAGCTTGCGCTGCTTCCCGAGGGAACGCGGATGGGCGGCGACTCGGTCCTCTCGCAGGATGTTCGTTTGACCAAGACATTCCGAATGTCCGAGTCCAAACATTTGGACCTCATTGGCGAGGTCTTCAATCTTTTCAATGTTGCAAACTTGACCAACATAGCATCCACCACCATTCCGGCTAAAGATGACATATCGGGCCCTGGGGACTTCGTCACGTACAAACCGACCCAGCGCACGACGAACATCTTCGGCACGGGCGGCTCTCGATCCTTCCAGTTCGCATTGAAGTTCACCTTCTAAGCGGGCTCGGATAAAGCTGCTTTCTTTGAATGTGGTGGAGCCCTGGTCCGGCTCCACCACTTTTTCTTTGTGCTGGTTTGTGGACCGCTTCAAACACGCTGGAGGGTCTATGCCATGACGGTGCGATCCAAAAACGTTTTGCTGGCCGCGACGCTTTGCTTTCTGTTTTTGGCGCCCGAGGTACGCCCGCAAACCTCTGATGGAAACATACTGATAGGCAAAGTGCGCACAGAATCGGGCCGGCCCCTGTCGAACGTCTTCGTCGAGCTTCAGACGGGAAATGGTGTGTTGTTCGCTCAAACCGTCACCACAAATGAAGGCGACTACGCATTCTCAGGATTGGCGGGGGCATCTTTCATTCTTATAGTCAACGAGCCAGGTCACGAGGCGTTTTCTGAGAGGGTGGAACTGACTCGCACGGCGACGACGCGCCCCGGTGAAAGGGTGCGGGTTGATCTCGTGCTTAAGCCAAAGGACAAAGAGATGACGCCGCGCGCCGGCACGGTGTTTCAGCAGGAAGTTCCCGAGGCTGCGCTGAAAGCCTACCGCCACGGCTTGAGACTGCTGGCCGAACGCAAGAGCGATGAAGGCACGGCGGCGCTACGAGAAGCGATTAAGATCCTGCCGAAATACTTCGACGCTCACTTCGCCCTCGCGCTCGAGTTTGTCCGCCTTCGCCGACCGACTGAGGCTACGGAGGAGCTGGAGCGGGCGCGAGCGATCAATCCTAAAGACGGCCGGCTGTATCACACGTTTGGCCTCGTGCTGTATGAACAGAAGAAATACGGGCTGGCCGCCACGGTATTTGAAGCGGCGGTGAAACTAAACCCAGCCAACGCAGAAGCGCGCTTGATGCATGGCGCGGCGCTCATCGAGACCGGGCGGCTCAAGGAGGCTGAAGACGAAATCGCGCGCGCGGATCAGATCAGCTCGCACAAGCTTGCGATCGTGCATCTGCACCTGGCCCGCGTGTTCGAGAAGCGCGGAGACCGCGCACGGGCTGCTGATGAGCTTGAGTCTTACTTGCGCCAGAAGCCTGGCGTCGATAACGGCCCGGCGATTCGCGAAGCAATTAAGAAACTCAGAACAGACTAGATCAATATCTCGAAAGGAATTTCTGTGAAGGCAAATCGGATCTTAGAGCTCTCAACGTTAACTTTGGTCCTGTGCCTCGCAGTATCGGCGAGCACGCGGCGACAGGGTAACTCCATAACCGGCAAGGTTAGTAATTCGGCCGGTAAGAACTTATCCCAGATAATGGTAGAGCTTGAGACCGGCAACGGCCAACCGGCCAACACTACCATCACAAACAACGAAGGAGATTTCTACTTCTCCGGCTTGACGTCAACAAGCTACATCATTGTTATCCGACAGATAGACTATGAACCGGTCAGCGAGCACGTGGATTTTGTAAGGACGGTCGGTGCGGAAGACCCCGGAGAGCGACGTGCGGTGCAAATCACGCTGGTCCCAAAAGGCGCGAGCGTCGCCATTCCATCGAATAGAGTAGTGTCCTACCAGACCTTGCCCAAAGGGGCACGCGAAGCGCTCGATCGCGCTATGAAGCTCGCGAAAGAGAACAAATCATCCGAAGTGGTCGCGGCCTTGAACGAAGCCATCAAAGCTTATCCAGACTACTTCGAAGCGCACATGCTCTTAGGGGGCGAATATCTGAAGATGGAGCGTTTCAATGATGCGATTGCTGAGTTTGAGCAGTCGCGCAGAATCAACCCCAAAGACGATCGCGTCTATCGCGGCTTTGGGCAGGTGCTGATGATGCAGAAAAAGTACGCGCTGGCGTCTCAGGTTCTCGGCGAGGCAGCGCGATTGAATCCCACCGATCCTGGAATTCCGCTGATGCGCGCTACTGCGCTTATTGAACACGCGGCTGCCATCAACCCTACAACGTCAAAGGAGGCGGCCGCGGAGCGAAAAACTGCATTCGAGCTGGCGGAAAAGGACCTCGCAAAAGCCCTCGAGTTGAGCGGCAAGAAGCTAACAGCCGTTCATCTCCAACTCGCGCGGCTGTACGAAAAGAAAGGTGACCGCGCGCGCGCCGCCGATGAGTTGGAACAATATCTAAGAATGGCGCCGGACGACAAAAAAGCAGATGCCATCCGTGCGGCGATAAAAACGCTTCGCAGCCCCGCCGTCGAAAAGAAGCCGATGCCGCCGAAGCAATAAACCACAATAGAATTTGAGCGACATCAACTATGCAATTAACGCTATGCGTCACGGCGCATTCGACTACCTAACCAAGCCGTTCGACCTGTCACAGGTGTTGATGGCCGTGGACCGCGCGCTGCGCTATCAAGTTCTGAATGTGCCCGAGAGTGAGTGGCGCGAGATACGCGAGAGCGCCGAGTCCGAGGACTACAGCGAGCAGATGATAGACAGACGCGAACTTCGCTCATTCATCGTTTCGATCAAGCCAAACCATGGCTTTACCGGCCCGCGCCTGAGCCCGCTACGCGCGCAGCGAGCTAGAGCCGCAAATCTTAGCGCCACCCTGGCGAATGGGCGCAGGATCTTTCCGAGCCCACTCGGGGTTAGGTATTCACTGCGGCGGCGCGACTCGCTGACCCGGGTTCACAAACGAAACGCCACTATCCCTAATCTGCTTATTCAAGTTCGGCACTGCCTCATCGATCAGTTTGTTCAACTGAGTAATAAGCATGTTCAACTCGCTTGCCAGCCCTCCTAGCTTCGCCGTTTGATCGGGAGTCGGGGCGGCCGTGTAGCTATCGAGCCCGTTGAAGAGCTGACCTATCCTGCCAAGCACTGGACGCGGCGCTTCCGGCAGAGGAGGACCCGCACTACCTGATTGGTCGAACACCGGGACGATCTTTTTCTGAACATCATCAACTTGATCAGAAACTGATTTTACTGCGTCGTTTACCTCCTTCGACACATTCGGAGTTCGCCTCAACGACTCTTGAAGGGATGTTATCTGCGTCCTCAGGTTCTGTACCGCACGTTGGGCTGCGCCGGCCGATCGCTGAAGCTCGTACGCCGTCATTACCGCATCGCTCCACTTGACGCGGTCAGCTTCGGAGATCTGTATGCGCGGGTCTTCCTGAACGCGCACGGTGGTCGTAGCTTCCTTGCCCGCAGCGGAAACTTTCACGTTGTATTCGCCCGGAGGCACGCGCGGTCCCCGTCCACCCCCGCCAAATCCCCCGCCGCCGCCGCCACCCAACTGCGGGGCGGCTTGCGGTTGGGACGCCGCGGCTGCCGTTTCACCCGCCGCTGCTTGCGGCGCTTGTTGGCCACCGCCACCACGTCCGCCTCCTCCACCGCCGCCGCCACGTCCGCCTCCGGGTCCACCCTGGTTCGGCGCGACGAGCCTAAGATCCCATACTGCGCGATTGACTCCGGCCTCTTTCGGGCCGGTCATCTCACGTACGACCTTGCCGCTCTTATCGGTGATCGTGATGCTGACATTTCCTTGAGGCGCCGCTTTTAAGTAGTAGTCAATTATCGCGCCATAAGGAGGATTCGGAGATGAAAACCATTTGTGGCCGGTGTTGCCCTTGCGAGTGTACACTCGGAACTGGACAGCGGGCGGCGCATCAAACACGGCGATGTCAGTCGACATCACGGCGTCCGACATTTTTTCAAGCGCGCCGATGTTGTCGAGCACCCACACCGATCGCCCGTGAGTCCCAAGCACCAGGTCGTTGTCGCGAGCCTGTATCTGAATGTCGTCAACTCGCACCATCGGCAAGTTGCCCTTCAGTCTCGACCAGTGTCCGCCGTGATCCAGTGAGGCAAATGCGCCGAACTCGGTGCCCAGAAACAACAGGTTCTGGTTGCGCGGGTGCTCCCGTATGACGCGACAAGTCACGCCCGCCGGCAAATCGCTCTTCAAAGATTTCCAGGTCGCGCCGTAGTCGGTCGAGACAAAGACGTAGGTGCTGTAGTCGTCTCCGCGGTGGCCATCAAACGTCGCGTAGACCGCGCCCTCGGCGAAACGCGACGGAACGACGCGGCTAACGTGAGTGTTCTTTGGCACTCCGGGAACATTGTCGATTACGTTCTTCCAGGTCTTGCCGCCGTCGCGCGACACGTGAAGGTTGCCGTCGTCGGTGCCCGCATACAGCAAGCCTTCTTTGATCGTCGATTCGGCGAGCGTGACTACCTGGCCGAAGGTCTGCACCCCGTCGTGCCGCGAAAGCATGTTTCGGTCTGGAAGCACTCCCATGATCGGGAGTTTGTCGCGGTCCTGGTCCTTCGACAGATCCTCGCTTCGGGTCCACGAATCACCGCGATCGGTGGATCTGAAGACGCGATTTCCGCCGAAGTAGATGGTGCGGTTTTTGTGAGGAGAGATAACGATGGGCGAGTTCCAATCGAATCGATAAGGCTTCTCACCCGCCGAGGGTTCGGGTCTTATGTTGCGCCGCTCGCCGGTCTTAAGCTCCAATCGCCCGACGTTGCCGTCCTGCGACTCGACGTAGACGATGCTCGGGTCACTGGTGTCTATTACAGAATAGAATCCATCACCCCCGCCAGTGCGAAACCATTCATCGTTGGTGATGCCTTCCTGGTTCAGTGTGCCGCTCGGGCCGGCCCAACTCCCGTTGTCCTGAAGCCCGCCGTAAACCATGTAGGGCTTTTGATTGTCGACCGAGATTTCGTAGAACTGTCCAAGCGGAATCGTATTGATGAAATCCCACGAGCGCCCTCGATCGTATGACTGATGAATACCGCCGTCCGAGCCCACAACCATGTGATTCGAGTTCGCAGGGTTGATCCACATCGCGTGATAGTCGCCGTGGATTCGGGTGACAAGGTTTTGAACCCAGGTTTTTCCGCCGTCGTCGGAAGTGAACATGTTGGCGGCTAACTGCCAGAGGCGCTGGTCGTTGTTCGGATCGATTCGGATCTGGCTGTAGTACATCGGCCGGGAATTCACCTCGCTCATCTTCCTCCACGTGTTGCCGCGGTCTTCCGATCTAAACACGCCGCCTTTTGCATTTTCAATTATGGCGTAGACGATGTTCGGATCGCCGCGGTAAATGTCCAGGCCTATCCGTCCGGTGATGCCTTCGGGAAGGTCCCTGGTGAGCCTGCTCCAGGTCGCCCCGCCGTCAATCGTCCTGTGGATTCCGCTGCCCGGTCCGCCCCCGTTGAAGCCCCACGGGGTGCGCCGCCTCTGATATGCGGCGGCGTAGAGCGTTCCCGGGCTCCGCGGATCCATCGCGATATCTATTACGCCGGTGTCTTCGTTGACGAACAGCGACTGCGCCCAGGTCTTTCCGCCGTCGGTTGTCTTGTAGACCCCACGCTCGCGATTGGGTCCCCACAGATGCCCGGCCACCGCCACATAGACGACGTTGGGATCGCGCGGGTCGATGACGATCCGGCCTATGTGCTTCGAGTCCTTCAGCCCCATGTTCTGCCAGGTCTTGCCGCCGTCCAGCGAGCGATAAACGCCGTCGCCCCACGACGAGCTTTGGCGATTGTTGGGCTCGCCGGTTCCGACCCAGACAATGTTCGGATCTGAAGGCGCGATGGAGACGTCACCGATCGACGCCGATCCCTGATCGTCGAAGATGGGCTCGAAGGTCGTGCCGGCGTTGGTCGTCTTCCACAACCCGCCGGTCGCCGCTCCAACGTAAAAGGTTGAAGGGTTGGTTTCGATCACCGCGACGTCGTCGATGCGTCCGCCCATGATTGCGGGACCGATCGCGCGCCACTGCAAATTCTTTAGCGCCGCTTCTTCCGGTCTCAGCTTGCCGTTCTGTCCATACACGCTTCCGCTGGTGGCAAGAACGACTGCCGCAAGTAGAACTAATAGGCGAAGGCAGATCGCCTTGCCCGATGTGTTCAGGCGAATGCTGGTTGTTTTCATAGGGTCCTCTTTAAGGCTGCTCCACTGGTGGTAGGAAGGAAATTGCTTTATTGCGCCGGGAAACTATCACCGGAGTACGCCGGAGTCAAGCGACCAGTTGCCTGCCGAATGCGCGTCAGATTTTCGCGCATGACCATCTCGTCAGAGATTGTGTGAAATCCCCCGCCGGCAGTTTAGGGGGCGCAGTTCATATGGACTGCGGCGGCACCCTGCTACATTTCGCTCAGGCGACACCTACGCCGCCGCTTTCGCTTCGCAGTCGAGACGGTCCACTCTCAAAGAGCGATCCAGCGCCCATCGAAGCCAAAGCGCCGCCGCTGCCAGCGCCAGTCCACTCCTCACTCAAAGACGCAGTCCAAACAATCCCCCCAACGGTTTTCTTGACGCACCCAAAACGATCCACGGTGCAAAACTTGTCATCAGCCGCAGCCGTTGGGATAATCAGCCTTCGTTAACCGAACGGATGCGGAGCAAAAGAGTTTTATTGATGGAACCCGCGGAACAACTTGTCGGAGAATTCTTGACCGAGTATCGGGCAACGGGCGGCTACCTGCGCGAACACGTAGCGCAGCTCGCGGAGTTTGCCCTATCGGAAGATGAGGCGGTCGCGGAAGGGGCCACCAGAGCCGTTTTTACGTCGCTGGTCGAACCACTGGCGGATTCATTCGAGCCCGACGCGGTGAAGCTCTACAACCGAGCGTTTGCGCAAGTCATTCAGATCTGCCGGCGGGACGCTCGCGCCGCGGCGCTCGATGACCAGTTGCAAAAGTTCGGACTGCTAAGCGAAGACGATTTGATTGCTCGCGCGGAGACGCTCCGGATTGTGTCAGGTCTGACTGTGCCGCGCGGCAGTCTCCGGCGCGTAATCGTCCTGTCGCGAGTGACGCTGGGCGCCGATGTCGCGATAACCAGCGTCATAATCGAGCGGTTGAAGCGCGACTTCCCGCAAGCTGACATCGTGCTGGTGGGCGGAAGCAAAGTAGCACAGTTGTTCGGCGGCGACCCGAGGCTAAGCTTTGCGGAGAACAGCTATCGTCGCACCGGCGCCACCATCGCGCGATTGCTCGGCTGGATCGACCTGCTCGAATGCGTGAACGATCTGACGGCCGGCCTGAAGCAGGGCGAGTATTTGATCGTCGATCCGGATACCAGGCTCACCCAGCTTGGGCTCCTGCCGATTACACCGGCTGCCGGCCAGGCCCAACGCGGCCCAGCTTCGGATCAACCGTATCTCGCGGCAGCGCCACAGCGCGACTATCTATTTTTCCCGAGCCGCGAATACGGCTGCGGCACATCGCGCTCGCTCGGCGAATTGACCTCTGCCTGGCTTGACGAGGTGTTCGGAGGGAGCGCTACAACTTTTCCCCGGCTTAGCCTGAGTCGCGAGGACATCGAGACGGCCCGCGCGCTCATCGATCGAATGAAGCACCGCTTGCGGCCGATCATCGCGATCAACTTCGGCGTTGGAGAGAACCAGCTCAAGCGAGTCGGCGGCGATTTCGAAGCATCGCTGGTCGCGCGTTTGATTCAGGACGGCAACCACATAGTTCTCGACAAAGGCGCGGGCGAAGATGAGATCGGCCGGGCCGACGCGGTCATCGCCCGAGCGACTCAAATCGAACGCGACGGCCGGCGTGTGCGAGCGGTCGAGATCGACGAGCAGAGCTTGGTGGGCGCGACCGGTTTCAAAGTAACCGACGCCGAAATCCTGGTGTGGAACGGCGGCGTCGGAATGCTCGCGGCGTTGATTGCCGCAAGCAATCTCTATGTGGGATACGACTCTGCTGGACAGCACATCGCGGCGGCGCTTGGGGTCCCGAGTATTGATGTGTTCGCCGGCTTCAGCTCGCCGCGCATGATTGAGCGCTGGCGACCGACCGGACAAGCCGAGACGCGCGTCTTGGCGGTCGATAGTTCGCGCGGCGATCGTGCCAGCGACGTGGTTGAGAAAGTGTTGGGCTACGCCAGCGAGTTGTTGAAGTGACGCGGTAGTCGCAACGGAGTTAACCTCTGCGCTTATTCCTTCAATCATCGGCCATCACGCCTTCCGCTCACCCTCTCGAGCAACTTGAAAGTGAACGCGTACTGATTTGTCTCGTCGGCCGGATGATGAGTTTGCTGTGTCTCGATCCATCCCTCGTTGTCCAACTCAGGAAAGAAGGTGTCGGCGTCTACTTCTGCATGAACCTGGGTCAGGTAAACCCGATCGGCTGCGTCGAGCGTTTGAGCGTAGATCTGGGCGCCGCCGATAACGAAGACTTCGGTTTCTTTGCGCTCGCGCGCCATTGCGATTGCGTCTTGAACTGAGCCGGCGACAAGGCATCCTTCGGGTTTGAAGCTTGCGTTGCTAGTAACGACGATGGTCTGTCTTCCGGGAAGCGGCTTGCCGATGGATTCGAAAGTCTTGCGCCCCACGATCATATGGTGACCCATGGTCAGCGCGCGAAACTTCTTCAAGTCCGCGGAAAGATGCCACGGCAACTTGCCGGCCTTGCCAATCCCCCGCTTCTCATCCATCGCTACAATGAGAGAAATGATCACACCGCCACCTCGGCTTTGATATGCGGATGAGCCCGGTAGCCCTCGAGCTCAAAGTCGTCATAGTCAAACTCGAATATCGAATGAACCGCCGCGTTGATTTTCATCCGCGGCAGCGTGAGCGGCTCGCGCGCGAGCTGAAGCCGCGCCTGCTCGAGATGATTAGAGTAGAGGTGCGCGTCTCCGAGCGTGAGAATGAAATCGCCCGGCTCCAGCTCGCACGCTCGAGCAACCATCAACGTGAGCAGCGCATAAGAAGCGATGTTGAAAGGAAGCCCAAGGAAAATATCGGCCGATCGCTGATAGAGCTGACACGACAGCTTTCCGCCGGCCACATAGAACTGAAAGAGAAGGTGACACGGCGGCAATGCCATTTTCGGAATCTCACCCACGTTCCAGGCGCTGACGATCAATCGGCGAGAGTTGGGATTGGTTTTGATCTGATCGATCACCTGGCTGATCTGATCGATCGAGCGCGCATCCGCACTCTTCCACGATCTCCACTGCGCTCCGTAGACCGGACCGAGTTCGCCGTTCTCATCGGCCCATTCGTTCCAGATGTTCACACCATGTTCTTGAAGGTATCTGACGTTGGTCTCGCCCCGCAGAAACCAGAGCAGCTCATAGATGATCGACTTGACGTGGAGCTTCTTGGTCGTCAGAAGCGGAAAGCCTTCGGCGAGGTTGAACCGCATCTGATAGCCGAAGACTGACGCAGTTCCGGTTCCTGTGCGGTCTTCCCTATTCGCGCCATTCTCGAGAACGTGCCTCATCAGGTCCAGATATTGTTTCATAGCTTGACCATCAGACTGCCCGGATTAAAGCCGTATTCTAAGTGTAGCGCTGTGCCATCAACAAGAGTACACATTAATTAAGTAATCTGCTGGCTCTCACTGTTTCTGCTAATATCGTTAGCAGGCTTCGGCCGTTGAGTCATAAGAAGTACACGCGCCCTCCATACACCTTCGTATCAACAGGATTTCGTATTCACAGCTATGACCAGACTAGATCGAAGTGTGGTATCATCGGGACCAAGAGTAGAGGATACTGCCGATGTCACAGAAGAGTATTGATAATCCGGAGATCAATGACGATGTTTCGGTCTGGGGTATGCTCCTGGAGGAGACAAAGGCTGAGATCCGGGCAAGCGAGAAACTCACCGATGAGGAAAAGCGGCTCCTTGATGAAATGGATGAGTTCTCAGATGACGAATGGGAGCCGATAACCGTTTCAGAGAGTCCCCTATCGGAGACGATAATTGCGGATCGTGGAGAGCGATATTGATCTGGTTCGCCGACACCAGCGCACTGGTCAAGCGGTATGTAAGAGAATCCGGGAGTGAGTGGGTTCGACGAGAGATCAGGAACCACAAGGTGTTGATAGCCCAGATCACTCCTGTTGAAGTCGCCGCCGCCCTCGGAAAGAATCTCGCGAAAGGCAAGATTTCGGAGTTTTCCTTCTATCAAGCACGCCGGAGATTTCTACTGCATATCAAGCAGCACCAATATCGCATTGTGCAACTGAGCGACCGCATTATTGGTGAGGCAATGCGGCTGACATCCGCTCACTCGTTGCGCGCCTACGATGCGGTTCAACTAGCAACTGCGTTGATAGCGGTAGGCGCGCTCGATCGCAGCCAGTTCCTTTTCATTACCTCAGATTCAAATCTTGAAAAAGCAAGTTTCAAAGAGGGACTTCCGTCTATTAATCCTGTTACCAGGTAGACAGAGGGTCAGCGTTGATCCTCCATCCTTCATTGCCGATCAGCTGTAAAGGCCGCTGCGCAATTCCTTCAACTCCCCGCGATGTAAGGCCGACTCTGCACGATGTAGAGCTTGCCCTGTCGAAAGACCCATTCGATGTCTTGATCACGCCCGCCGAACACTCGCTTGATTTCAAGCGCAACTCGGGCTAGCCGCCTCAACATCGCGTCAGTCAGCACGCGGCGTTGCTGTTCAATCGTCACTTCCTTGACGCCTCCGCGCTCGTCAAACGCCAGCATTGTATCTTCGTCCGAACGCGTCAGCACCTGAATCGTTCCCGCGCCCGGGCGGTAGATGGCCTGCTCGGCCACTCGACGGCCTTCGACGACTTTTATGCCGAGTCCTCTTTTCGCGTTCACGTAGACCGCGTCGCGATCAGCGGAGTCGAACGGGTCGGTCGTTATCGCCACGCCTGCGCTGTCGGCGTCGATGCCTGTTTGAATCAGCACGGCCGGGTAAACGCCGAAATGATTCATGCCGAAACTCTCGCGCGCTTCATAGGCTTCGTAGTTCCATACTGAAGCCCAGACAGTTTTGATCGCTTCCATCAACTGCTCATCGGTGCGAACGTTGGGCACGGTCGTGTAGAGGCCGGCCCCGCTGAAGCTCGGCAAGTCCTCGGCATTGGTAGAGCTTCGCGCGAACAGTCCGGCGCCGGCGTATTCGCGGTGGACTTTTTCGAGAACGGCTCGGCGGAAGCTCTCGTCGTGATGGCCTTCCTCGATCCACCGGCGCATCTCGGCGAGACGGTTCTTGCGATAGCGCGGGTCGTGAACGAAGCGGTCTTCTTCGACTGCCGCGGCGATGCGCTCCTCAAGATGATTCAGGCGAATGAAGGCTTGATAAAAGTAAAATGGAATCGCAAAGCCGGCCGGGACTTCGACGCCGGGCAAGCGCGCATGCACGATCTCGCCGAGGTTCGCCGACTTGGCGCCGAAGCGAACGGCGTCACGCGCTCGCTGGCGGCTCAGGTCCGTGAGCCGGGCGTAAGCGAGATCTGCGCGCGGCGTAATCAGGTCGCTGCGCTTCACAAATTCTCGATTGCGCTTTTCGACCTCGCGCGGATCGGCCGGCGCAAGCGAGTAGTCATTCTCGCGAACTTCAAAACGAACGTATTTGCCTTCGAGCTGCTTGAAGAGGTTGTCGGCGTTTTTGATGGTGGCGTTTGGAATCGCCCACCCCTTGGCAAGCATGTTGACGTGCGAAAGCGGCGAAGCCGGCTCGGTGGTGATGATGCCCGACAGCGGCGTCAGATGAACGGGGACCTCTTTGAAGATGACGATCTGGTTGCGATCGATCACCGTGTCCGCGGTGATACGATCGATTATTCTAAGCTGTCCGATTCCCGCGCCAAGATTCAGCGGTTGATATTGCTGGCCGGCCGCAAGCTCGCTCGCCGTGAGCAGGAGCACGGACGTTCCGGTCTTGTTCAGTTCGCCGGCTGTCTGTTCGTGAGCGAGCGAATTCGGTTTGAAATACAGCGGCGCGAAAAAGCTGCGTTTGAGAGCGCCGATTGTTTCGCTCAACAGATTGCTGGTGAGCCGGTCCCCTTCCCAGAACTCGAACGTGAATTTGCCGGCGGTGGTTTGATACGCAATCGTGCCAAGTATGAACCGGCGGTCGCTCTTCAGGTAGTTATTGTCGTAAAACGCGCGGCCACGTTCGAGTGATAGATATGTTGCATTCACGAAGTCTTTGTGAAACTGATACAACCGGGAGTTGACGTAGTAGACGCGGTCACGCGAGCGGCGGTCGATTACGAACATCACGTGCGGCAGCGCGTGCAGGCGGCCTCGATAGTAGACTCGGGCCAGGAGGTCGAAGTCGGCCCTCGAGCTGATTCGCTCGAACGAGCTCGGAACCCGATCCGCTTCCCGATTTCCGGCCGGAGCTTTCTTCTCAGACTCCGGACGTCGAGGTGATGTTGGAGTTGATTGAGCAGACCGCGCTGCGGTTGTTTCGCATACGAGCGCGAGGCAAAGCGTTAGCGCCCCTGCGCGGAGGATTATCGGTCGTTGACTATCACCGATTGATCGAATCATTGATCGCATCGGGAGGAATTCTAGCACAAGAGAAGAGGCGAGAAAGCGAGGCTGGTACTCGGTCGCTCTCAGTTTGATGGATGGCAGATCGAGAACTTCAAGCTGCCAATCCCGTAGGGATGACCGGTCTATAGAACAAGGGCGCGGCGGAGGTGCCGTAACTCCGTAAGGAGTTACCTGTGCTTCGGCAAGGGGCGTTTTTGCGGGAACGAGGTAACTCCTAACGGAGTTAAATAACCCTGACGCGCGGCCCTTTCATAGACAAGCGATCCCTACGGGATTGGCAGCGAAGTTCTCGTTCCGCGATCTATCAAGCCGAGTTGTGACTTGTGTACTAGTATCGAGGGCCGTGCCCTTGAAACTCGGTCCAAATGAAGTGCACTTGCTGAAGCGACTCAGATGAGCCTTCTGGGTGTGAGTGTGATTTGCAGCGTTTGTCCTTTGCGGCGAACCGAGAGCTTGCGCGGGACGGGCTTTTCAAATAACTCGTGCAGACTGGAGAGAGTCAGCTCGGCGGCTGGGCGTCCGTCGACTGCCACGACCACGTCGTCCTGTTGAATCCCTGCCTCCGTGGCCGGAGAATCCTCGAGCAGCTCTTCAACGCGGAAAGTCTTGTAGTCGGAGCCCTCGGCAATAAACCTCAAACCACTTGAAGCCGAACCGATGGGATCCTTGAAGCTGGCATTCGGCTCGAAGATGATCCGATTGCGATCATAGTCGAGCAGCACTTTGAACTTGGATAAAATCTGCGCGCCGATGTTGCCCTGTATTTGCGAACTGGCAAAGGCCCCGCTCTTGTCTTCTGAAAAGAGTGCGAGTGGATTGTCGATTTGGAATTTTCCGATTCTCAGCGAGGCTATTCGGCCGCTGCGTCCGGTTACCTTTCCGCCAACGCCGCCCCCGCCCATAGTTCTTATCGTCTTCTGCGAAGGTCCCGGAAGATTCTCCTGCTCCACGAAGGGTCTATGAAGCGCGAGCGAGGCCCCGGATCCAAAATCGAGCACAAACCTCCCCTTGATTGCCGGCCGGCCCGTCACTGTGACTTCGGCATCCATGATCGGATGGCCCCCGTGGATAAAAGTGAGAGGCAGAATTTCACCCGAGCCCGTATAGGCGAACTTGTTCTTATCGTGCAGCCGCAACACGCGAGCGGGATAGTCAACTTCCACGACAAACTGCTTGATGAAATCAGCTCCGATGATCCCATCAATGTCGTGTCCAAATCTCGGCTCCAGACCTTCCAACGGGACGGCCAATACAACGGGCTGCGGATTGCCCTCGAGACCCATCACGCTGAGAGAAGCATCTCGAACGTAAGATCCTTTTAGCGTTCCCGCGCCCGCGCCGCCGACATTGATTTCTCCTTGCAGATTCAACCCGAGCGATCTAGCCCGGCCTGAATCAACGATGGCGACTTTGTCCCCGGTATCGAATATGAACCACAGCGGATCGGAATTGTTGATTCTGACTCTTATCAAGATGTGCCGGGTGACCAGCTCGAAGGGAATCACAACCGGGCCGGATTCTGCGGCCCTTTGCGGCTCGCCGCTGCGTAAGAGCGGATGTCGAGGCGCAGCGGAAACGATCTGATGTGACGCGAAAGCACAGCTCAGTATGAGGAGCGTTGTGAGTAATCTTCTGCGATTCATCATATTGCTTTTCCCCGATTGCACCCAGTTTTTCATTAGCCCAGGCGTTTCCGGCTGGGTCACGCGCGCCGATCGATCAGATAGCCCGGGGCACCGGGGCTTCTCGAACGTCGTTCGAATCTCCAGTTACTCATTGCATTGAACGCCGGTTTCCGTCTTTTGTTTCTCGTCGCTTGGTTTGGATCGTCTGGTCACCGAAACTGTAGCTCAGGTTAGACGCCCACCTCGTTGACTTTCGATGGGGGCCGACCTACAATTCCAGCGTCTCCCAAGTGCCCAGAAAGCAAACCTGCTTGACCGTACGAGAGCTTAAGCGAATCTATTTCGCCAAGCGCCGAGAAATCAGAGACAGACTGGCTGAGTTCGCGAGAGTGGGGCGGACGGGTTCCCCTGAGGCGCTCTTTGAAGAACTGACTTTCTGCATCTTCACGGCGGGCGCCAGCGCGCGAATGGGTCTGCGCTCGGTCGAAAGCGTTCGGCCGGTTCTAATGAGCGGCTCAGCGTTGGACATTCAGAACGCGCTGGTGGGAAGGCACAGATTCCCGAACAATCGCGGAGCTTATGTATACGAGACCCGCGAGTATCTTCGGGAACACTGCGGTCTTCAGTTGCACGAAGCGCTCAGGGGTCTGAAGGCCGCCGACGAGCGCCGTGACTTCCTGGCCGCCAATCGAAGCGTCCGCGGAATCGGTTATAAAGAAGCGAGTCATTTCTTGCGCAACGTGGGTTATCGCGGATACGCGATCCTGGACAAGCACGTGCTGACGCGGCTTGCGGAGTTCGAGGTGATCGAAACGCCGAAGCCGCCATCGACGAAAAATAGGTACCTGGCGATCGAAGAAAGAGTGAAGCTCTTCGCCGACTCGATCGGCATAGACTTCGACGAACTCGACCTGCTCTTGTGGTACACGAAGACCGGAGAAATACTGAAATGAAGGTCTACGGTGGAAAGAGCGCTTTGAATATCAGCCGAATGATTCGGCTGGCCGGTTACCTCCTGCTGATCGCCGGTTTGGCCTTCTCTAATGTGACCCGGCCGCTGGCCAGCGCGCCACCGCCTCAGCAAAAGGAAATCGAATCCAACGCCAAACTTATCCGCAAAGCACGAAAGGTTATGCGAGCGGGCAAATACGAGGACGCATTAACGATCTATCGCGAGATGTTCGATGCGAGCCCGAGCGACATCCCGTCGCGGCTGGGAGCGAGTCTGGCTTATCTGAAGTTGCAGTCCTACGTGCACTGCTTCGAGAAGGCCAAGGAAGTTATCAACCTCGACGCGAATAATGCGCGCGCCCACGCGCTTGCGGGGATTTCGCTGCTGCGGTCCGGATACGTTCGGAGCGCAATCGACGAGCTGCAGCAGGCTCTCAATTTCGATGCAAAAGAGGCGCTGGCGTACGGCGGCGCGGCCGAAATAGATTACTACGAGGGCCGGGCCAAAGAGTCTCGCACAAAGTCTTTTTACGCGCACCAACTCGATCCCGATGAACCTGATTACCTGGTGACGTACGCTCGATCTTCGTCGCGGCTTGAAGACTTCAAGGAGGCTGCCGACGCTTATGAACTCTTTCTTGAGGTCTCGCCTAAGAGCGACAGCGAGCGCCGCGATAGGATTCGAGGACTCATTCAATTCTACCGCCAGCTCGCCGGGCTCAGAGTCCATCAGGTGAGCGGCCCGGCCGTTACCGAAGCGCCGTTTCGACTGGGCAGCGATCGGCGGCCGTACTTGCGAGTCAAGCTCAACGGCCGCGACGCAGTCTTCGTGATAGACACGGGGTCCGGGTTCACGGTGATGTCGAAGGACTCGGCCAAGCGCTTCGGCGTTTCCGAGATCGCGCACGGCGGCAGGTCACAGGGAGTGGGCGGCACCGGAAAGTTTCAAATTGTCTACGGCCTTATCAGGTCGATTCAGATCGGCGAGGCAAAAGTGAGAATGGTCCCGTGTTTTATTCGTCCCTTTCATGGGGCGCAGGGACGGGTGCCTGAAGAAACGGCCGATGGCTTCCTCGGGATATCGGTCCTCTCGCACTTCGTGACCGCGCTGGATTATAAGGCAGCACGCATGCGCCTGGACCGAAGCGACAATCGCGAGTTGCAAATGGCGGCAGCTCCGGGGGTGAGCTTGATCCCGTTTCGGACGACACAGAACGGGCTTATCAGCGTCGAGACCGAATTCAACGACAACCAGAACATACACGCCATTCTTGATTCGGGCGCCAGTTCGACAGTGGTTTCAATGGCGGCGGTCGAGCGACTCAATATGCACGATCAATTGATCAAGGGCCAGACCACCAGCGTCATAGGCGCCGCTGGCATAACCGACAACGTTCAGATACTTTTCATCCGCAACTGCCGCGTAGCCGATCAGCTCCAGAGCAACCTCCGCGCGCTGGTGTTGGATTTTGGCGCGATCAACGAAACATCAGGCTTCGAGCAGAGCGGCATACTTGGCGGCGACTTTCTGCGTCACTTCAGAGTGACAATTGATTTCAATCGCGCATTACTTGCGCTCCAGCCTCATACGCCTCCAGTCACAAGACAGTAAGGGGGTAGCAGGCTCAGTATCAAACTCGGCATGCAGACTAATAAAGTCTACGCTACTCCCCTGTGGTAGAATGTCTGTGCGCCCATTATGAAGAAGAGTTTATACCTTGAGACATCGGTGGTCGGCGCCTATCTGGACAACGGCGAACCATTCCGCCGCGACCTGACAATCCGCTGGTGGGAGCACGAGATGGCCGACTACGCGCCGTACATATCGCCGCTGGTTGTCCGCGAGCTCGAACGGACCGAAGAGCCGCGGCGATCGGCGTATTTGAATTTGATACGCGACGTCCCGATGTTCGACATCAGCGAGGAAGCGGCGATACTGGCGGAGGGATACGTATCGCGCGGTATCTTTCATCGCAAGCACATGGCGGATGCGCTGCACGTGGCGATCGCTTCGGTAAACAAGGCCGATCTGCTGGTGACCTGGGATTTTGGGTACATCGCAAACGTGCATCGGCAATCACGAGTTCAATTGTTCAACACGATTGCCGGGTTCTTTGTGCCGATGATCGTGACGCCGGAGTTCTTGATTAGCGCTGAATTTTGAAGTGATACGTGATACGTGATGCGTGACCGGAAAACAACACCGTCACGAATCACGCATCACGCATCATCACTCTTATGTATCGAAAGCCGAGATTTCTGGAAGAGATTCACGCCATCCGCGAAGAGATGTCGCGCGAGTGCGACTACGACGTCGACTTGTTCGCCGAGATGGTGCGCTCAGGCCAGCGGCCGCGATATGGACCCTCCCGAAACGTCCGAGGTGTGCGCTCGCGCGCGCCCGCTTCGGATGAACACGACCAAAAGACTCGATCAGGTCAAGGTAATGATTAGACAATTGAAAGCAACATCGCTCGCGCTGTTGGCGGTAGTGGCGGCAGGCTCCTGGCTATCGGTGCGCGCCAACTCACACACGAGTCAGACGCCGCGAGCCGGCGATCGCGGGCTAAGCTCGGCTCCCGCGCCTCAGGGCAAAACGGTCTTGCTCGACGTTCCTTCGATCGCCGAGCGGGTCAACGAAGTGGTGGTCAACATCCGGTCGAGTTCCGAGAGCGGCGAGAACCTCGGGAGCGGCTTCATCATCGACCAGCGTGGATTGATTGCTACCAACTTTCATCTGATTTCGAATGCCGAGCCGCGGCGCGGTTCGGGCCAGCGGGGTCCTGAAACAAAGGGCCCTCCGAAGCTGGTCACCAGCGTAGCGGTCACCCTGCACGATGGGCGCCAGTTCCCAGCATCGATCAAAGGCTACGATGAAGCGACCGACATCGCTCTGCTCGAAATCGTGCCAAACGGGGCACAGCTTCCTGTGGCCGATCTGGGCGACAGCGATGCGCTGCGTGTAGGCGAGTGGGTAATAGCGATCGGCAATCCGCTGGGACTCGATCACACGGTTACGCTTGGGATCGTTAGCGCTAAAGGACGGACGGGATTCGGGGGCCAGTTCGACGACTTTCTGCAGACAGATGCGGCGATAAACCCGGGGAACTCGGGCGGCCCCCTCCTGAACGTTCAAGGCAAGATCGTCGGCATCAACACGCTGGTTTTGGAGCGCACGCAGGGTTTGAGCTTCGCTATACCGATCAACACGCTCAAATCGATCTTGTCCCAACTGATCGACCGGGGCCGGGTCACACGCGGGTTTCTGGGCGTCGAGACTCAGGACGTCGATGCTGATATTCGCGGGCTGTTGAAGCTCCCGGCCGACTCTCGGGGTGTGCGCGTCGTTCGCGCCGAGCGGGCCACTCCCGCCGCGCGCGCCGGTTTGAGGAAGGACGATCTGATTACCACAGTCGACGGCCAGTCAATCACGTCGTCCGTGCAGTTCAATCGAATCATCGCCAGCAAGCTTCCCGGCACCAAGGTCGCGATCCGAATAGTACGCGATGGCCGCGAATACACATTGAATGCCGAGACAGGCGAAGAGACCAAGAAATGAAGGAAGCGTGATTCGTGATGCGTGATGCGTGACCAGACTAGTCGAGACGATTCATGTTGGTCCGGTCACGCATCACGCATCACGCATCACGAGTCACGAATCACGCATCACGCTTCACGCATCTCCCTGCCATGAGTAAGCCAATCACCGAGGGACCCCTCGAACAAGAAGTAGCGGACGGCGCTGTGATGGCCGAATTGTTTCAGGCCATCGGTTTCGAAGTTGCCGACGAACATTCGTACAACCTGCTGGTCGAGTACGTCGAGACCAATGGCCAGCGGACTCGCGCGCAGCGCGGAGAGGCGGCGTTGCACGGAAGGTGTTGGAAGGTCGGCGACGGGCTTGAAGTCTGGTCCATACTCTACGAACGCGGCGCCGACCTTTATTATGCGGATTGCCGCCCCGCCTTTCGCAGCCGCTACGTTCGCACCATCCTGCCGTGGGAGCTTGTCGAATACGACGAAGACGGTGAAGCGATCGTGCGCGGCGGCGTGCGTGGCGCGCCCGACATTGTCTTTGAGCTTCAAAACCTGACCGAACTTGATGACGCCGACTTCCGCGAATCGCACCTCCACGTTGCCTTGGCGGGAATAGCCTATGCGGCCCGCGTGCGGCCGTACTCCAGACGGGTAATCGATCCGCCGGCTCACCGCTTCGACCTCGCTGAGCGTCTCGACGGATTTGCCGACAAAGCGTGTGAAAACGACTATGTGATCAGCGGGCGAGTCCTATCGTGGCGCGACATCCGGAACCCGGTCACCGCAGCCGACCTCGTTTGGATTTATGTTGATGCCGCGTCGATTCGTCTCGAGGTTCTCGCCAACCGGCGAGCGCTGCGCGGGCAACTTAAGATCGGCGCGGAGATTACCGCGAACATATGGCTGCAGGGACACGTGCTCAAAGAGAGCGATTTATCGGCTCGCTACGAAGGCGTTGATCAAGAGTACGAACAGGCAGATTTCTGGGCCGGGCTCCGCCGTGGAAACTGAAGTAGGATAGACTTCAGTCTGTGTCTGGCAATTGCTCTTGTAGCGCAGTTACCCGGCTAAAGTCTATGCTACGTCTTTCGACACAATGCGCAAAGGATTGTTAATACTAAGCACCGCGTGCCTGTTGGTTGTCGCCGGGATGTTGTTCGGGTGGCGCTATTGGACCCACAGGTATGACACGCTAATCACGGCCGCGGCCCAGAAGCACAGCCTCGATCCTGCGTTGGTGAAAGCAATCGTGTACGAAGAATCGTTTTTCAGCCCGCACGCGCACAGCTCGCAAAACGCGGTAGGCTTGATGCAAGTGACGCCAGTGGTCGCTCAGGAGTGGGTCGAGTCCACTCGCTCGCGTTCGCTGTCGGAAGCTGCTGCCGCGATCACGGGCAAAGCGCCGCCGCCGGGGTCTGAGCCGGGATTTGAAGAGACGTTCGGCGATCCGGCGGTGAGTCTGCACGTTGGGTGCTGGTATCTTCAATCTCTCTTCAATCGCTACGGAGACGAACCCGACCCCCTCGCGTTCGCGCTTGCGGCCTACAACGCCGGCCCCTCGAATCTCGAGCGATGGGCTCCAGGTGCTGACCGCTCCAAGATGTCGCGGGACGAGTTCATCGCGCGCATAGATTTTCCGGTCACTCGCAGCTATGTTCAGAAGATCGTCCAGCGATACAACAACTACAAGCGCAACGGCGAAATAATAGGGCAATAGAGTACGCCTGAGTTCGCCGCGTCTACCCTTTGCAATTCCTCCCGGTCATTGTGAATGAACACCTGTGTATGTGAGCGCCAGTTTGACTGTGGTTTGTTACCATAAGACAACCGGTCCTAAACAAATTAGCTCCTAATTCCAACATCCAAAAGTCCTTCAACCGGTAATGCGTCGAGCGGTGTGCGCGGCACGAGCATTGAATAGTCTCAATTGCGCTGATGGGCGTGGCGCGGCGCCTCGCCAAGGAGTTGCCCCCGCAACATCAATGAAGAGTAAAGTCCAGCGACCGGGCCGATTCAAACAACCGCGCGGTTTAACGCGACTACATGTTTGAGGTGAACGTGAGGCAAGCGGCTAATCTGAAGATCAAGTTGTTCACGGTGATCGCCTCGGTCGCCGGAACTTTCGCGCTTGTCTATTCAATCTACCGCTTGCGGCTGGAACCGATGCGGCTCGACTGGATGCTGGTTCTCGCTTTCACGATGTTGTTGAGCTGGCGAGCCGAGGTTTGGATTCCCGGCGTGCGCAGCAAGATCACCTTGAGCGACACGTTCGTCTGCATCGCGATCCTAATGCTCGGTCCATGGGCGGCGGCGGTGCTGGCGTCGATCGACGGGCTGGCAAGGTCGCCGCGGGGCAACAAGAAGAATCTCGGATCAACCGCCTTGATCAACATGGGGGCGATGAACATCGCGGTGCTAAGCGCTTCGCTGCTGGCTGTGCGGCTCTTTGGACCGCTCGATCGCTTGGTGTACAGCCACGATCGACTCGACCAGCTAACGCTTGCGATCGGCGTGATCACGCTGACGAATTATCTGATCAATAGCAGCATAGCGGCTACAGCAGTCGGGTTGTTTCGCGGCCGCAATGTCATCAAGACCTGGACTGAAAACTATCTATGGGCTTCGCCGGCTTTCTTTATCGGCGCGGTGGCCGGCGGTGCGATATGCAAGGTGATAACCGTCTTTGGATTCTACTCGTTCGTCATCTCGCTTCCGATTCTGCTTCTGACCTACATCGCCTACCGAAGCTATATGGGGCGGGTCGAAACGTCCAACAAGCACATAGAAGGGCTGACCAAGCTGCACCTGGCGACCGTTGAGTCACTCACCATGGCGATTGACGCGAAGGACGATCTCTCGCGGGGGCACATACAGCGGGTGCGGATGCTGGCCGAGGGGCTCGCCCGCGCCGTTGGCTACCCAGACGACCAGATGGAGGGGTTGAAAGCCGCAGCCTTACTTCACGACATAGGGAAGCTCGCCGTTCCCGAGTACATCTTGAGCAAGCCCGGCAAGCTGAGCGCCGCCGAATACTCGAAGGTCATGATCCACCCGGTAGTCGGCGCCGACATTCTGAGCAACGTCGAGTTTCCCTACGAAGTCGTTCCCATAGTCAAGCACCATCATGAAAAGTATGACGGCACAGGATACCCTAGCGGTTTGAAGGGCGAGGAGATTCCGTTCGGCGCGCGGATACTTACAGTCGTCGATTGTTACGAGGCTCTAACAACAAACCGCCCGCATCGCCCGCGCTTCAGCCGCGAGCAAGCGCTGGAGATGATGCGCGGCGAAGAGGCGCGCACATTTGACCCGGCACTGCTCGAAGTATTCCTTGATATCATCGATTCGCTCGAAGACAACTTGCCCGCACTCAGCGCGCGCCCGGTTTCGCTGCTGGGTGTCGAACCCCTCGCCGCTGATCGTCGCCTGGAACTGAGCTTTATCCAGGCGCCCAGAACGCCTACTGAAAAGGCCCTGCGCGATATCGCGGCCGCGCAACGAGAGGTGCTCTCGCTTTATGAAATCTCGCAGACGCTCGGTTCCACTCTAAAACTCTCCGAGGTGTTACCAATCGTCGCCGCCAAACTCGAGAACATCGCCAACTTCACCACCCTGGTAATATTTCTCGCGGAGGGGAACCGGCTGCGTGCGGCCTACGTGATCGGCAAGAACGCCGAGGCGCTAAAGGGCGTCGAGATGTCAGTGGGCGAAGGCGGCGCGGGATGGGTTGCCGAGCATCGGCAGGTGTTGATTGGGGGGAGCCCGCTGGCTGACCTTCAGCGGCCGCTGGGTCTGGCTGCCGCAGCGTATCGTTCGACGGCGATATTCCCGCTCGAGCACGACGATTCGCTGGTAGGGACGCTCGCCCTCTACTGCGAAGAAGATCGCGGATACTCGGCCGATGAGGTCCGCCTGCTCGAGACCATCTCGCATCACACGGCCACCGCTGTCCGCAACGCGCTGGCTTTTGAGCGGACTCAGGAGTCCGCGCTTACGGATAATCTCACCGGACTGCCAAACTCGCGATACATGTACAGCTTCTTCGATCAGGAACGAAGCAGGTCCGAGCGTCACGGTTATCCGCTGGTATTGATGATGATGGATCTGGACGGTTTCAAGAGGATCAACGACACCTATGGCCATCACGTCGGCGATGAGATACTGCGGCGGGTTGCGCAAGTCTCACGCGGACAGGTTCGCTCGGGAGACACACTGATCCGGTACGCAGGTGACGAATTCGTGGCCGTGCTGCATCGAGTAACGCCCGACCTGGTGCTCGAGATGAAGTCGCGACTCCAGTCAGCCGTCGACAGCTTCGCTTACGAGGTGAGGCCGGGCCGCGTGGCGCGCGTCGGTATTTCCATCGGGTACGCGACCTACGGACAGGACGGCACTGCCATAGACGAGTTGATGGAGGTCGCCGATCAACGCATGTATCAAGACAAGCTCGCTCGCCGCCGGAACGCATCGTCGTTGCGCGTTGCACCTTTCCCCGCGCGATCGGCGGCAATATAGGAGGACAAGATTATGACGACGGTTCTTACTGAAGTCAGAGTGGCCGCCGCCGGCCCGAGCTCGCCGCCTCGAATGAAGATGAGAATGCTGGAACAAATGGCAGAAGCGCTCGAAGACCAGGTCGCCGCGCTTTACCGGCGCGCCGCCGCCTTCGAAGAGGAAGAGTTTTTGGTCAACCGGGAAATCGAAGAGCGGCAGACCGAAATTAACCGGCTTTTGCTCAAGCTGGAAGTGATGCGAGCCGAGCGCGACCGGGTGATGGAGAGAATCGAATCGATCTCGCACGAGGCCGCCGCCCTGAGGGAAGAAGTCTTCAATGGGGAAGAAGAGGCAGCACTTAACGCGATGGAAGGCTCGCCGTCGAAGGCATCAACAGAGCCGGGATGTGACCGCGCTCAAGCGGCGTTCAGCGACAAGAATCAGGCGAGCGGCGCGATGTTTTTCCGCCGTATAACCCCGTCTGAACAGATGCCTAGTCGGTAGCCGAAGCTGCCGGCAGTCAACCACGGTTCAGAGTTCAAGCTTTAGCTTGCCCGTTCGATTGACCGGCTCCGAAGCCGCACTCGATTATTTTGACCGATAGCTGAAAACGAAAGGCTAATAGGTCTTTTAGTATTACAGCGCGGCTCGCCCGAGCTCACGCGAGCAGGGCGCACGTCGCGACTCACGGTCGGGCAACGAGGCGATTGATGTCTTCAAGTAAGAGCGTCGAGAGGCGCAACAACAGTGAGCGCCGGAAGCAGGAACGCAGGCGGTCGATTCGCTACACGGCGGAGACCTTGATAGTGATCGGGGGAATCACCTGGATCGACAACGAAGGAACTGACCGCCGGCGAAAGGTCCGCCGCAAGGATGACCGAGAACGAATCGTAAGAAAGATATTGGAAGATGCTTTGTTGGCCGATCGCTGAACAAAGGCGAAATATAACGTCTATACGGAGCGACTGAGTCTCAGCGCTAACTTCTTTCTCTTGAGATTCCCTTTAGCAACAGCCAAAGCGGCGGCGTAGACCTCGCACTTCATAAACCCTAATGCGTGCCGCCGCAGTCCAAATGTCAGCCAACGTTGACAACCCGCAATCAAAGCCGGAAACTTCGGAGTAACATACCGCGCTTCTCCGGAGGATCATATGAAGCTATTGCGAAGCTTGATTTGCCTGGCCGCCGCCGCCGCAGTCATCGCATTGTCTGTCGCCCGGCCTGTTGCCGACACCTTTCGCCCGGTAGTAAGAGGCAAACGAGGCGCAGTTGCGGCCGGCCATCCGCTTTCCGCCGAAGCAGGACTGCGCTTGCTTCAGCAGGGTGGCAACGCCGTCGATGCCGGCTGCGCCGCGATACTGGCCGCTTCAGTTATCGAGTTCTCACACTTCTCATTCGGCGGCGAAGTTCCAATCATCATCAAGCGATCGAACGGCGCGGTGACGGTCATCAACGGCCAGGGCACGGCGCCGCAACTCGCTACTCGCCAGTTCTTCCTCGATCAAGCGAAGAAAGGCGAGCAACAGAAAGGCCCACCCTTCATTCCATCATCGGGCATTCTTCCAGCGACCGTTCCCGCTGTGCTCGATGCAGTAGTGACGGCGCTTGATCGCTTTGGGACGAAATCGCTTGCCCAGGTTATGCAGCCTGCTCTTGAGCTGGCCGACGGGGTTCCGATCGATGAGCTGCGCGCGGGCTACATCGAAAGAACTCGAAAGGTATACGAGCCGTGGCCGACAAGCGCGAAGGTGTTCCTGGCAGGCGGCCGCGCTCCGAAACCGGGTGAGATGTTTTCGCAACCCGATCTGGCGCGCACGCTCCGCGAGATAGTCAGAGCCGAGCGAGCGGCGGCTTCGCGCGGGCGGCACGCCGCACTGACGGCTGCCCGAGATTATTTCTACAAGGGCGTGATTGCAAAACGCATCTCAGACTTCTGCGCGGCGAATGGCGGATTGCTTCGCGCGGGCGACTTCGCGGCCTTTCACGCGAAGGTCGAAGAGCCGGCACATTCCTCGTATCGCGGCTATGAAGTTTATAAGACCGGTTTCTTTGCGCAGGGGCCCGTGATGCTCGAGGCGTTGAATATGCTCGAGGGCTATGACCTGCGCGCGATGAAGCACAACTCGGCCGACTACATTCACACGCTAACCGAAGCAATGAAGCTGGGATTTGCCGACCGCGATCGCTACTACGGCGATCCTGACTTCGTGCGCGTTCCGGCGAGCGAGTTACTATCGAAGGACTACGCCGCGATGCGCCGGTCTCTGATTGACGAGAAGCACGCTTCGCTAGAGCAGCGCCCGGGCGATCCGGTGAACAAGAAACCGCTGATCAACGGCGGTCCAAATCCCGCGCTGACCGGACAGTCCTCGGTGCCTGAAGCCGAGCGCGCTAACGACACGACCTGCGTCAACGTCATCGATAAGGACGGCAACCTGTTTAGCGCGACTCCATCGGGCGCGTGGCTGCCCGCGGTGGTCGCGGGCGACACCGGCGTGATGCTTGGTCAACGCATGCAATCGTTCCTGCTGGAGGAAGGCCATCCAAACGTCCTGCAGCCCGGCAAGCGGCCGCGGATCACATTGACGCCTACGCTGATTCTGAAGGACGGCAAGCCATTCATGGTGCTCTCAACGCCGGGCGGTGACAATCAGGACCAGTCGCTCATTCAAGTCATGCTGAACATCGTCGAGTTCGGGATGAACGTGCAAGAAGCGGTCGAGGCTCCGCGGTTCCAGACCTTGCACCTCGTGAGCTCGTTTGACGATCACCGATTCAACCCCGGCATGCTGAACCTTGAAGACCGAATCACGAAAGAAGTGAGGGATGATCTCGCATCGCGCGGGCACAAAGTCGAAATGCAAGCGGCGTTCGGGAATCCTTCAGCGCCGACGGTGATAAGGTACTACAGCGACTCGGGGGTGATTGAAGCGGGCGCTGATCCGCGGCGCGGCAGATACGCGATTGCATGGTAATGGTTGTTCAGAAATGGATAGATTACTTCATACTCCACAAACCGATCGACGCCCGGAGAATCACACGGCGGATCAGATAACGTTGCCGGAGGGCGCGATCGTTGAGATAGTCCGCGCGGAGCGGCTGTCGGACTACATGCTGAGGCTCTTTTTTAGCGACGGCGCTGATCGCGTTGTGGACTTCGAACCTTTTCTGAACAATTCTCAAAATCCGATGATCCGCGCATATCTAGATCCGCAGAAGTTTGGAGGCTTCCGTTTGGAACACGGCGATTTGATCTGGGACGATTACGGGCTGTGCTTTCCGATCGCGGACTTGTACGAAGGCAGACTGTAGGTTCGCGGCTCAGTGTTAGGTTAGGTGAAGGAACCACTCATATGGCAGCCAAGCTTGAACCTCTTCTAACGATAGCGGACATCGAGTCAATGCCCGAAGACGGAAACCGCTACGAAGTCATTGAGGGGGAACTATTCGTGTCTCGCGCACCAAGCCTAACGCATCAAGGTGTTGTGGGGAATCTCTTATTCGCTTTCACCGAGTATCTCCGCGAAAACCCGATCGGAAAGGTCTGGCCGGGGCCAGGAGTGATCTTCAGCGACTTCAGCGGAGTGATACCCGATGTTGTCTACATCAGCAATGAGCGGCGAAGGGAGATAGCCACTGGCACTAGAGTTTCAGGGGCGCCAGATTTGATTATTGAAATACTCTCTCCTGGAACTGAGAACGAGCGACGCGACCGGCACGCCAAGCGGCAGCTTTATCGGAAGTACGGCGTGAAAGGGTATTGGATCGTTGACCCAGAGCGCTCAGCAATCGCCATCTACCGCACGAGCAAGCTAAAGCTAGTTGCCAAGCTGGGAATTCGGGACCAGGTAACCACACCATTGCTGCCAGGCTTTCGCTGCTCGGTGAGAGACATCCTGCAGTAAACGGCGCGTTAGACTGCGGCGACGAAGGTCGTGTGTCGATTCTGAGTTCCGCTCTTGTGTATCTTGCGCGTCTGGCCAAGAACGACTCTCACACCTGTCGCCTATGTCGCCAATTCAAATCCTAAAGCTTGTCGGATTCGCTACAGGCGCAACCCTCCACCTTTACATCGCGTGGCTGATTTGGAACCGGCGGTTCGGCTCGCGCGAGAAGCTCACGCAGCCGGTTCAACTGATCACCATCGTCAATCTCTGCCTCGGCGTCTGGTTCCTCGGCAATCTGTTCATCACTTTTCACGAGCTGCTGATTGGAGTCGAGCGTCTCACTGTGCTGCTGCGCGCCTGGGACACGCTGGCGATGACCGCCGTGGCGTTGCTTCCTGCAGCTTTGCTTCACGCACACATTGGCTTCTGGGCTTCGCTTGACGGGTATCGCACGCTCAAGCCACGCGCGGTCAGGCTCATCGGCGCGGCGCTCTATTTGCCGATGACTTTTCTGCCTTATGCGTTCTACCGAATCAACGTCGGTGACTATCAGCCGTATCTGGTCAAGCTGCGCATGCTGCTGATTCCGTACTCGATCTGGTACCTGCTGGTGATGATCTCGTCGGCGGTGATTGATTGGTCGATCAAGGACCGCCTCGACCCGCGCGCGCTGCGCGAGCGAGCGTTCTTTAAGCGGGTGGCAGTGCTGCTCGTGTTGAACGGCCTGTTCGAATTCGTGGTCGTCGCGCTCCTGCGCACAGGCCCCAACGACGTGCCGTGGATACTGTTCATTCTATCGTCGCTGCTTCCGATCTTCTTCGTCGCGTATCACGTCTATCGCTACAAGCTGGTCGATGTAGCAGTCAAAGACAGCCTGGTGTACGCGGTGTTCGCACTCGTGTTCATAGCCGTCTACACGTACGGTGTGAGGCGTCTGGATCAATTTCTGGTCGATCGATTCGAGATCACTCCCGGCGTAGTTGAGGTGATCCTGATCCTCGGAATGGTCGCGCTTGCCAGCCCGTTGGTGCGAGTGATCGACCGAATGGTTCACCGGTTGTTCACAAGCGAGATCGGCTTGTATCGCGACGTGGTGCGGCAGGTGTCTTCGGGCGCTGAAGGCTTCGGCGAGCTGACTTCGCTGGTGCGCTACACGGAAGAGACCATCAGACGCGGGCTCGATCTGTCGACCGTTCGAGTCTTGCCCTTCAATGCGGCGGATGCTGGAAGTCCCGAGCGGCGGCTTGCTGAAAAGATGATCGAGTGGAACGCGGACGCAATCGAAACGGATGACGACGTTCAGGCGATCGGCGCAACTATCGCTTACGCGTTGAGGCGCGAGACCGAGCTTGTCGGGTTGATGTTGATCACAGCGGAGCCTCACGCGCTGACTTCTGAGAAGCGCGCGATCCTCGACGTGCTTGCTTCGCAAGTCGCGGTTGAAGTCGAGAGCTGCCGTCTTGTAGAAGAGAAAGTGCGGCTTGAACGTGAGCTTGCGAATCGCGAACATCTCGCGACGCTCGGGCAGATGGCTGCGCAGGTCGCACACGAAGTAAAGAACCCGTTGTCCTCGATCAAGTCCATCGCGCAAGTGATGCGCGAAGAGCAAGCGCTATCGGGCTACGAACAGGACCTGAGCTTGATCGTCAGCGAGATCGACCGCCTGAATCGTACCGTCTCGCAGTTGTTGGCATTCTCAAGGCCGAGCCACGCCGACACGCGCCCGGTCCAGCTTTCCGATTTGATAAGTGCGACAGTCACGCTGGCAAGCGCCGAAGCCAAAGAACGCGGAGTCGATCTGAAAGTCGAATCGCTCGCCGACGTGACACTGACGGGCGTGCAAGGCGGAGCGTTGCGTGAAGCCTTGAGCAATCTTGTGCTGAACGCGGTGCAAGCGACGGAAGCTGGCGGTGAAGTGAAGATTCAAGCGGCCGTCCATACCGTAGCCGCAGACCCGCGTGTCCGTCCGACTGATCTTGCGGCAGCGACGCTGACTCTGACCGTGACAGACAGCGGCCCGGGCATCCCGGCAGACGCGCAGCAGCGGGTCTTCGAGCCATTCTATTCAGCGAAGTCACGCGGCACCGGTCTCGGGCTTGCGATCGTCCAACGCCGCGTCGTCGAGGTTGGCGGCTCGGTTCAGCTCACAAGCCCCGTCGATGATGGCCACGGCACACGCTTTCGATTGATCGTGCCGATCGCCGCTGTTGGTGAAGAGACTAGTTCAGAGCGGAGGAACTGAGAATGAAAAGAAGGACGAGCCTGCTCTCTCTTTTTCTTGCGGGCATCCTACTCCCAACCACTCTGGTTCGTTTGCAAGCCCAACAAAGCTCAACAGAGCAGCCAGCTAAACTAGAGGTTGAGAAAGTTGTACTTGATTTTCAGATTATGAAAAAAGGTGAATTCGTACGAGGTCTCAAGAAGCAGGACCTTTCTGTTTATGAAGATGACGCTAAACAAGAAATCACGCAATTCAGCGAAGGCGATCCGCCGCTTTCGATTGTGCTCTTGCTGGACTTGAGCAACAGCATGAGAAAGAGTGTTAGATACGTGCGTGAAAGTGCACAGCAGATCGCGCAGGGATTCAACCCCGATGATGAGGTTGCACTCATGACGTTTGCAATTGATGTGGTCCTGGCCCAGCCATTCACCAGGAACAAACAACAGATTGCTAACGGACTAGGTCAAGTTCCAGTTCCGGCCGGGTACACAATGCTAAATAAGGCTCTAAAGGAGGCGGCTACATATTCGGCCAAGTCTGCTACTCCTGGCAATCGGCGGGTGATCATCGCTTTTACGGATGATGAGGATACGGCAGGCTCAACTGACTCGCTCAACCAAGCGTCCCACGCTATATTCAGCTCTGGAATCGTCGTGTGCGGCTTCATAGTTCGCGTCCCGTCCAGAGTATTTTACCCGACGTCGGAGGGCGGCGTTGCCAAACTTGTTCGGCAAACTGGAGGTGTCCCTTTGTTCGTTGACGAAAGAAAGCTAGGGGAACAAATGGCCGGCGTCGTTAGATTGCTACATCGCCACTACGTCATCGAGTATGTTCCCTCGAATGCCAAGCACAATGGGAAGTTTCGCAGAATACGGTTGAGACTTTCGCCCGATGTAGAGAAAAGAGAAGGTAAGCTAGATATCTTGGCCAGGGAGGGCTATTACGCGCCGACGAGATGAATAGCAGCTACGCGTTCCGGCGGCGGAAGAACCGCATCGTGAACATCGCCGCGCACCAGATGAGACCCGAAGTCGCCATGATCGCCCACCCGAAGTCTTCGACCATCGATGAGAATCGCCCGGCGATCCCGCCTACCAGCCACGCGCCGAAGAACGTCGTCGCCGAAAGCCGTCGCGCCCAACGGACCTGATTCGATATTCGTATCCGCTGAAGCTCGGCTTCCAGAAAATCGTCGTCCTCCATCAAGCGCCCATAGTAGCGAGCTTCACGCCCGGCCATTCTCGCCAGCGCCACGTCATTGCTTGCAGCCGCCGCGTTGTAGTAGTGAGCCACGTGGGCGAGCTTTCCGTCTCGAAGCGCGATCTCAGCAAGCCCGACGTTCGCGCGAAAGCGCGCGGGATCAAGCTGGAGCGCACGGCGAAAACAATCGGATGCGCGCTTGAAGTCGAGCCGCTCGAAGAACGCTTCACCGATTCGCTCGAGCAGATCCGGCTGGTCTCCTGCAAGCCGCGACGCAAGCCTCAAACAAGCATCCGAGCGTTGAAGCAAGCGCGCGTCTTCCCTCTGCGCAGACGAATGAAAGAAGCGGGACATCTCGTAAAGAAGTTGCGGATTGCGCGGCTCCTTTTCGTAAGCGACCCGGAAATAGCTGGACGCCTGGGCGAGCTTGCCCGCGAGCTTCAACGAGTTGCCTATGCGGCGCAGCAGTGGCGCAGGCATCGCCGCGATGTCGCTCTTGAGCACGGGCGAGCCTTTGAGCGCGTTGCCTGTTTCGAAGTATTCGAATATCTCAGAGGACCGGGGATCCAGTTTGTGCGGGCCGGCCGCGCGGAACAGAGCCTTGATGAACTTCGCATAGGTCGAGCGGTGCGAGCGAACTACTATATCGACGCCTGCTCCATTGATGCGGGTGTGATAACTGATTCGCGCATCGCCAGTGGCGAAGCTGACTCGTGTTGTCTCGGTTGTGATAGCTTCGATGTCGGCTATCGATAGCTCGCGGCGAATGCGGAACAGATGAGTCAGAAGAAAAGCGAACGGACCGCGATGCCGAATCGTGCTGCCGTCAAACTCGATTCGGTCGAAGACCGCGGCCACTACTATCGGCGCGAGCAAGGCCCAGCAGGCGAGCGCCGCGAAGAGCCAACCTTGTTTTAACAGAGTCGACCCAACGGTAATCACAACTGCGGCAGACAGCGTGTAGGGGACGAGTCCGGGGCGTATGCTGATGGTCTCCATCTGGTTGCTTCAAGTCTATTGTGCGGTGAATAGGGAGGCAACACTAATACGAGCAAGGTAGCACAGACTTTAGTCTGTAGTCTGTGTCGCGCCTCGGAACAGCGCATCGTCGCCTTTAGCCAAGCGCACACAGACTAAAGTCTGTGCTACTTCAAAACCAACGTGCCTCGGCGGACGTCACCGTCATCTCCCGGTCGAGCTCTACACGCATCCGCAAGTCGAAGCGAAGATCGCGCAACGACACGACTGTTGTCCCGTCGGCTCGCGTTTCGACGCTGGCGGCGCCGTAGCGCAAAAAGTCCAGAACGACTCGCCCTTCGTTTGAGCGGCGCAATGCATCCGCGATCTGCGGATCCAGCGCCGGCAACTCCCGCCACTGCTCCCGCCGATCGGTGAGGTCGATGTTGCGCGTGTAGACTGCGTCGCCACTCTGCGCTGCGGCCTGCCACGCGAGCGGGTTGCCAGGCGCGGGCCAAACGGCCATCGAGGTCACTCCGCCGACCTTCAAGGAATTCTGAGCCTCCTTCATTGCCGACTGATGAGCCATCCACATACCGGAGTAGTACAGGGCAAGCAGCAGGAGGGAATATCTTGCGAGCCGCTCGCCTGCGCGGCCCCAGCGAAACAGAGTCCCTGCCACGACAACGCCCAGTCCCAGGAACCAGATCACGCGAGCCAACGTTGGGACGGTCAACGTCTCTGCATCGGAAACGTGGCGAAGCGCCAGACCGACTACCAGAGCTGCGATTATTCCTATCACAAGCCAGAGAAATATCCGCGCGGCATCCGTCGTGCTGAGCCAGACGGCGGCCGACCCGAGTATGAGCCAGATCCACGGATCGACCACAAAAGCAACGTCGCCATAAAACCACCGATGGCTGAACGGCAACAGCGGGCGCACGCCGTAAACGTTCGTGAAATCCATGAACGCGTGCCCAAGCCCGCCCAGATACGCAAGCAGAAAAATCCTCATCGGCCTTAGCGGCCTTCTAAAAGGGTCGCGGCGCAAACGAAACTGGCGATCGACAAACATCAGCCCAAGCGTCAGCGCCGCCGCCACCAGCGTCAGCCCGACGAATCCGTGAGTGAAGCCGCGATGATATTCAAGATAGGAGAGTGTGCCGCCCTGAAGGCGCCAGAGCACGTCGACATCGGGAAGATTCGATGAAATCACGAGCGCTGTAGTCGCAAGCGGGGTGACGCGTTCGAGCCCTGCTTTTGCAAACGAGAGCCCCAGAAGTGTATGCGCCAGGTTTTCCATTTAGAGAAGAGGTGTTAGTAGCGATGCTGGTTTCGGGCGCAAGCCTGCTCACGGTTGGACGGGCATGGAAGTTTCGGGAGGCAGTTCTTTGAGCCGGTCAGGCGCCAATGCTTGGAGCCGCTTCTCAGCCTCCGCTCCTGCCCCTGACGACCGGCCGGATTTGGCCGCTTCCAAATAGGCCTCCACGGCCTTTTCTGTGTCCCCGGTCTTTTCATAGACCCGGCCGAGACCGACCTCGACCGCTGGTTTCAAAGTCCGCGAGGAACTGAGCAATTGCTGATAAAGCGAAATGGCTTTCTCGTCGTCGCCGTTGACGGCGTAGTTTTCGGCAAGCGCAAGCCGCGCGAGGTCCGAGGCAGGAGGATCGTTTTTGTTGACGGCCTGCTCCAGCAAGCTTATGCCCTTGTCGCGATCGAAGTGAAGGTAGCTAACCCCCGCATAGTAACGACCGATTGAACCGTAGTAACTGGAGTAGTCGTTGGCGAGACGTTCGAACGCTTCGGCCGACTCTCGCCACCTGGTTTGCTCGTCGGTGTAGAACTTGCCGGTGGGCGGTGTTGCGGTGGTCGATGTGGGATCCTGAACCGGCGCGTTGAACTTCTCGAAGGCGTCGGAAAACGCGGTCTCGGCCTTTGACTTCCGGTAATCAAAGAAATAACTCCCGGCAACGTAGAGCAGAACAATTCCGGCAATGACTCCCACAGCAATCACGACCGGCCGCCCGCGCTCCTGGAGCCAGTCCTGCGTCGCCTCGTAGAACCGGATGATCGGGTCGTGTTTGAACTTCATCTCCTTGACGGAGACCTTCTTCTTCTTTCTGCCTGGTTTCGCCAAAGCTGTGAGCCTCCTTGGATCTGTGACTGGAGCAAAGCCGGAAGGACGCCTGCGCCGTCTGGTAAAGCAAACAAGAACATAGCGGCCAGCCTCGCGCGCTGTCAAGAAACACCAGGGAAACCAGTGCCTGCGCGCACGCATTGTGCTAAAGTTTTACAAGTCGGAACATTCTGGCCGGACAAGGTGTCTAACCTAGCGACAAGTGAGGTGAAGGGCCATTGCCCGTTTCGCTTGGAGCTACACGGCGCTCGGCTTCATCAGGCCGGGCGGTGGCCCACTCCGGTCAGGCGTTACCGAAGGAGCGCCATTCAATGTCAGCGAGAGACATGGCCGCACTGGAGCAAAATACCCTCGCCGGTCTCGATCTCGATGCCGGAGCGATAGAGCACCACCCTGAGGCGGGGTTGATTTCCAGATTGCGCGCCCGCGATCTTGCTGCCTTCGAAGAACTGGTGGCTCAGTTTGAGCGGCCCGTCTACGCGTTGTGTTTTCGCCTGCTCGGAGATGCCGAAGAGGCGCGGGACGCGGCGCAGGAAACCTTCTTGAAGGTCTACCGGGGACTGGGCGGGTTTCGCGGCGAGGCGGGATTGAAGACCTGGATTTATCGAATCGCGATAAACCAGGCGATGAATCAGAAACGCTGGTGGCGGCGGCGCCATCGCGACGAGACCATTTCGCTGGACATAACGCGAGGCCAAAGCGATACGACCATCGGCAACTTGCTTCCGGGCCGCGCCCGCTCGCCTGAAGCGCAGGCGATTTCCAGCGAACGCGAGCACAACATAATGCGCGCGCTCGGCGAGATCAAGGACGAGTATCGGATCGCGCTGATGCTCCGCGAAATTGAAGAACTATCGTACGAGGAGATCGCCCAGACGTTGGCGATCTCGATTGGAACCGTCAAGTCACGCATCGCGCGCGGACGCGAAGAACTCCGCCGCCGCGTGAAGGATCTGTTATGAAGAGTGATGCGTAATGCGTGATTCGTGACCGGAGGCAGCAGGTTTCAACGCATCACGAGGTCAGTTTTTATGGAATGCAAGAAGTTTGAACTAACAGCCTCGGCTTACATAGACCGGCAGCTCCACGAGAATGAGGCGGCTGAGTATCGGGAACACCTTTCGACCTGTGAGGGTTGCCGCTTGCGTCTTGTCGCGACAGAAGCCGTGTCTCTAGCTTTAAGAAATGCTGATCGGCCGGCGGTCCCGCGTGAGCTTCGCAGCTACATTATGACCGAGGCGACGAGACGTGCTCGCAGAGAGATCAGTCTATCGGAGAGCCTGCTTATGTGGCTCTTGAAACTGAACCCCCGTCCAGTGGCTTATGCCACCGGACTGGTTATTTCGCTGCTGTCGTTTTCGGCTCTATTCTCGAGCTTCAGACCGATTCCATTTAGCGAGAGTCAGAGCGAAGCAGCAGCGATATACCCGATCATCAGCGGCTCGGACCGGGAATATCACAGCTACAACAATCTGCCTCCCGACCGGGGATTAACTGATACCGAGCACTACTACCAACTGCCGCGCGTACTCGACAACAGCGCACTGGTCAGCTTCAGCCATATTGCTTACCAGAAGCGCGGCAACCAGGGCATGTCCGCGCTGGTCGAAGTTGATTCGGATGGACGCGGAAGGCTGGTGAATGTTATCGATGCGCCCACCGACCCATACATGATCGAGCAGTTGTGGTGGTCGCTGCGCAATCGGACTTTTCAACCGGCAACTGTGTCGGGCCGCCCCGTCTCTACTCGCATCATCCTGCTGGTGGAGAAGGTCGACGTGAGTGGATGAAAACCTGTCAGCAATCAGTTGCCGTGTTCGCTTTTGAGTACTGACCGCTGACAACACGCCCCGTCCGACGAGCGCCTTCCTTTCAGATTCCCGAGAGCGCCTTAACAATTCAACAGAGCGCCTGGCGCGGCATCGTGCTGTCTCATACGTGAGTCACGCGCTGGAGCTGCGTAAATGGAGAACAGTCATGTTTGATCAGCTAGTTGTGTCTACGGTTCAGAGGAGCAAAAGAAGAACTGCGAAGTTTTTCTTCGGGACTGGGGTTTTCTATCTGGTGGTGGTCTCTAGCGCCTTCGCTCTTTCGATACTCATGGCCAACCCGAGGCTTGCGGACACGGAAGTCTTGACCCTTGTAGGCCGATTGCCTTCTCCACGCTCGCCGATTGTCCACGAGATTCGTCAAGGCTCGCCATCCACGACGCCGCCGGACCTTAACAACGTACAGGACTTTGATGCCATTCTAAGCCACCGCACTACAACACAACGAAGGTTTCCATTGCCGCCCGGCGCGTTCGTTCCGTCGGGTCAAGCTTGGCTAGGCGCGGAAGGTGAGGGCGGCCCACCATCCGGCATTGGCAGCCCTGGCGTTTTCGGCGGGGAGAGAATGGGTGATCCGCCACCCACACCTGACCCGCCGAAACCAAAGCCGCCCGCGCAACCAACAGTAGTGGATAACAAACCGATCAAGGTCCCGTCCACAGTGCTTCAAGGCAAGGCGATTGAACGCCGCAAGCCGTCCTACCCACCGCTGGCGGTTCAGATTCGCCTTCAAGGCGATGTGGCGGTCGAGATTATTATCGCGCCGGACGGCCGAGTGGAAACCGCGCGAGTCATCAGTGGTCATCCTATTTTGGCTACGTCCGCAAGAGAGGCGGCGATGGCTTGGCGGTTCGAACCGACGTTGTTGAACAAAGTGCCGGTGCGTGTGACCGGAGTCATCACGTTCGTGTTCAAGCTGAGCGATTAAGAATGGATTGCCCGCAGGCTTCAGGTCAGGCCGCGATGACGGTGGAGGTAGTTATGGGAAAAACGGAAAGAATACTCTTGCTGTCCGCGCTGATACTCTTGGGAGCCGGGTGGTCGCTCTACCATTTTGGCTCACAGCTAAACCTCGAGGTGGGCGATTACGATCAGATGCTGGGGGAGCAGGCTCCGGGCGACAAGTGGCTTTACGTCGGCGGTTTGATGATGCTGATCTCAGGGTCGCTTGCCGCGGCGGCGTTTCGATTCTGGAGGGGAAGCAGAAAAGAGGCCGCAGGCTCGACGTTGAATGGGTCTCGCAACAACTGATGGACCGATACGGGCGCCCCATCGTGGGCGCCCCACAATGCTCATGGCATGTCGCTGAGCAGGTCATCACGTTAGTGTTCAAGATGGGTGAGTGAGGGTGGCAAGCTCTTTTAGAAACAGAACAGAGAATTAGCTTTGGGCCTCAGGTGGCCTTGGCTCACTTGAAGGGCCACTTAGAGCCGCACGTCAGACGTGAAGCGAGGCATTGAGTATCTCAATGCCTACAAGTTGATCACCTCTGTAGTCGAGAATGACGTAGTCGTTTAGCTCGTCGCTTCGCGTCGCCTCTCCGTTTTCAGTGAATCCAACATAAACTACGTCTGCCTCGTCATCATACCTGGACCATCTCGGCTCTCCCGGTATGATGATCTGATGCCCAAGCTGCTGAAGAAAAGAAGCGAGCCTTTCTTCAGCTAGTATCTCTTTTGTCGTGGCCATGTCTTGAACCATATCGTCGCATTCTTAGTCGTCTACTTTTAGCACTGCAAGAAAAGCTTCCTGCGGGATCTCTACTTTGCCGACTCGTTTCATGCGCTTCTTGCCCTCTTTCTGTTTTTCGAGCAGCTTGCGCTTTCGTGTGATGTCGCCGCCGTAGCACTTTGCGATAACGTTCTTGCCAAGCGCCTTCACTGTTTCGCGCGCGATTACCTTGCTCCCGATTGCCGCTTGAATCGGGACCTCGAACAACTGCCGAGGGATGAGCTTGCGCATTTTCTCGACCAGCGAGCGTCCCCGGGCGTACGCGAACTCTCGGTGAACGATCAGCGATAGCGCATCGACCGGCTCTTCCGCAACCAGCATGTCGAGCTTGACCAGGTCGCCTTTGCGATAGCCGGTCAACTCATAGTCGAACGACGCGTAGCCGCGCGAGAGGGATTTCAGACGATCGTAGAAGTCGAGCATTATCTCGGCAAGCGGCAGTTCGTAAGTGAGCAGCACCCGCTTTGGAGTCAGATACTCGAAGCCAAGTTGAGTGCCCCGCTTCTCCTCGAGCAGCGCGAACAGCGGGCCGACGTAGTCGTCGTTGCTCATTATCATCGCGCGAATGATCGGCTCTTCGATCATCTCGATCCTGCCGGGGTCGGGAAGCTTCGCAGGACTGTCGATCTCCGTCACTTCGCCGGAGGTCGTGGTCACTCGATAACGCACGGTCGGAGCGGTGGTGATCAGCTCGAGATCGAACTCACGCTCCAGCCGCTCTTGAACTATCTCCATGTGCAGCAGCCCAAGGAACCCGCAGCGATATCCAAACCCGAGGGCGGCGGATGCTTCGGGCTCGTAGAAGAATGACGAGTCGTTCAAGCGCAGTTTGTCCAACGCATCGCGCAGTTCTTCGTACTTGTTCGACTCGATCGGGTAAAGGCCGGCGAAGACCATCGGCTTGATACGCTTGAAGCCGGGAAAGGGGGTTAGGGTTTGACGGGCGGCTTCGGTCACTGTGTCGCCGATCTCTACGTCGCTCACGGTCTTGATCTGAGCGGTGAAGAATCCCACTTCTCCGGCGCCCAGCTCATCGATCTCGCGCGGCTTCGGGGTGAGCACTCCGAGCGCGTCCACCTCGTATTCTTTCTCTGCGTCCATCAAGCGGACTCGCATGCCCGGCCGGATGACTCCGTCGATCACTCGCATCAGAACGACCACTCCGCGATAACTGTCAAACCACGAATCGAAGATCAATGCTTTGAGCGGCTCTGCCTTGTCACCGGCGGGAGGCGGGACCTCGCGCACGACAGCTTCGAGAACTTCGTCGATTCCGGTTCCCATCTTGGCTGAGATCATCAAAGCGTTTGCGGTATCGAGTCCAATCGTCTGCTCGATCTCTTCGCGAACGCGTTCGGGCTCGGCGCCCGGCAGATCGATCTTGTTTATCACCGGAATCAAATGCAGGTTGTGATCGAGCGCCAGATAGGTGTTCGCAAGCGTCTGAGCTTCGACTCCCTGCGACGCATCGACGACGAGCAACGCACCTTCACATGCCGATAGGGAGCGCGATACTTCGTATGAAAAATCAACGTGGCCCGGCGTGTCTATCAAGTTGAGCACGTACTGCTGGCCGTCGCGCGCCGTGTAGTCGAGCCTTACCGCGTGCGCTTTGATGGTGATGCCGCGCTCGCGTTCGAGATCCATCGCGTCAAGCACTTGCTCGGACATCTCGCGCTGAGAGAGCGCTCCGGTGACTTCAAGCAGACGGTCGGCAAGGGTGCTCTTACCGTGATCGATGTGAGCGATGATCGAGAAATTTCGGATATGTTGGAGATCAACCATAAGAATTCAGTGAATGGAGTTTAGGAAAGGAAGTATAGCAGCAGTGAGCCGAATGTGCCGACTCAGTACGAATGAAGTAATGTTGGCGAACATCCAGTGAGTGGTATACTCGTCACTATGAGCGCAGAGAAACCTTACGTAACAAGCGTTGAGCTGATCTTCCGCGAGAGTGACGGGCAGATGATAAACGCGCCCCTTTTCTTCGAAGCCAACGCGCCGATTCCTCTGGCTGGAGAAGAAGTCATTTTCTACGGGGATCGTTTCAAGGTCTTGAGTCGTCAATTCTCGTACCGGATTGGAAACGAAAAGCAGTTTGCCGATATTCAAGTGCTGTTTACTTGCGAGAAGGTTGCGCTACCGGTCGCGGTGCCGCAATTCATTCCCCATCGTGAGTAGAGTGCGAGATGGCTGAGTAGCAGGAGTGGATGTCTTTGCGCTGAACTCTAAATAGCGCCGAGTGATGCCGTGGTCCGTCGCAGTCCCAAGGCGATTGTGGTAGAGACTAGGCACCGCATGGCCGCGGCGACATAGGAAGGCCGATTCGAAACCTGGGCATCCGGCCGGGTCGAACTATGATCATCCAAACTACTGCATTAGTACTCCGCGGCGTGCCCTCAGAGGGCCTCACCCTACAGCGCGTGTGGCATCTAGATCAGACTGAGTTATCCGTGTCGGCAACAGCTGTCCTCCAAGCGCTATCCAGCGACCAAAGCGCGAGTGACATAGCCACCCACACTGCCTGGCTTAGCCAAGCCGTTCTGGAGTTTCAGGACGTCCAACCTCTGATTATGCCTCAGGAAGGTCAGTTCCTGAACCGAAACTATCTCTTTCATGAAGCGTTGGCCGCCTTACGAGAGTGTGTCCTCAGTGGACTCAACGGGTCATATCACGCCTCATTCGCCGTGCTTCGATCGGCGCTAGAACTCTTCCTCTCGCACTACTGGTGGCGAAAGCGGCTGCAAGGCGAGGGGTCATATGAAGAGTTCTACCGGTGGCTTTTTGGTGAACTTTCTGGTCGAAATGATCCTAGCTCAGGGTTTAGAAAACTAGCACGTGAGACCTATGCGGGCCTCAGCCTGTCGTCGTCCGCACGAGACCAAATCGCCATAACCGATATCTATGCCAAGCTGTGTTCCTATTCCCACAAACCGATACTTGCTGAAGCGACTACAACGTTGAAAGGTGGGAATGAATTCGGGGCAAGTCTTCGAGCGACCTCATACTGGCTAGAACTTTTGACAGAAGCTCTGGCGTGCCTGCTTGACTTTGCTATCGCCAATCACCCACAAGCCGTGTTCCCAGTTGATGTCTGCCGGAAGTTTGGTTTTAACACTCCTGTTGGTGCCCTTATCGATCAGTACAGCTTCGTCCCAATAGAGACAGCCCTTGGCACCTCCAGAAGCACTGAATATCAGCGATACTACCGCACCCAAGCCACGCCCGCTTTGCAATCGTATGAAGCGCAGGCTGATCTAAGCAACGATGAGATTATGGCCTCGTGGACTGAGGGTGGTAGTTTCGACGATGACGAAGACGATTTCGAGACGAGACTATTCCATAGGGTGGTGGCCTCGAAAGCGAACACACGAGCAATTCTGCTTTCATTCTCTTACGGAGCACCTCCACATAGCCTCAAGATGAAGGACGGAAAGTTCGAAGTCTCAATGCGGACGTTAGACGGGGAAGTCCAGACAAGGGGAAATGAAAAACGTCCGATTAGTCGTGACTGAGGCTTAAGAAAATGATATACGCGACCACCGAACGAAGCCCAAGGGACGAGAGAACTGCCGTTGAACCGAACTGGCCGGAATGATACGATGACCCCCATGAGTTCCTCAGCCGAATCCATTTTCGAATTGAGTCTGTCGGAGAAGCTCCAGTTGGTGGAAGATCTCTGGGATGACATCGCGTCCACGCCTGAAGAGGTGCCAGTACACGATTGGCAAAAAGAAGAACTCGCGCGGCGAAAACAGAATCTCCTCAGCAATCCGGGTTCAGCGCTGAGCTGGGAGGAAATCCAGCGGCGAGTTCGCAGCCGATATGGCCGCTGAACTGCTCTTCGCGCCCGAAGTCGAATGGGATGTCCTCGAGGCCTATGCGTGGTATGAGGGTCGGCGTCCCGGCCTCGGTGAAGACTTCTTGACTTGCGTTGACGCTTGCGTTCAGGCCATCTGTCGCCGTCCTGAAATGTACTCAGTGGTCTATGACGACTATCGAAGGGCCCTGGTCAGGCGATTTCCTTATTCGGTGTTCTACGAATATTCTCAGAACGCAGTGACAGTCTACTGCGTCTTCCACAACTCTCGTGACCCGGAGAAGTGGCGTCAACGATTGGACTCGCGGTCGTAGTTCTATCGACCAAACCGGTAGGCACCTTTCGTTTCTAGGAATCGCGAAGACGATATGCCTCATCGCAGATCTCGCGTAGCGTGGGATCGGAGCCGTAGTTGCCAGCAAGACTCGAAACGCTCACTGCGTCGATCTCAAGCGACTGCAATTCGCCGAGCGCCACCCGTTGCTGGATCTCGGCTTTTAATCCGGCGATGGCTTGAGCGCGGTCGGGTTTCACTACACGGACATTCGGCGCGCCGATGAGTGATGCCGCGAATTGACCGTCGACCGCCTCTACAAAAATCGAGAAGCTCATATCGCCCTCCAGGTACTTGAATCTTACAGATTGCTGTTTACCATCTCAAAATGGTTCGAGGCGTCGAGGGTCAGGCTTTAAATTCCAATTCGGTAGAATCAGTTCGTTTGATCCCGCGCAAGCAGCGCGGCGCCGATCATCCCGGCCTTTGCGCCGAGCTCGGCGATAACCATCTCGCAGCTATTGAATGAAGGCGGGAATGCGCGGCGGCGAGTCTCTTTGATCGTGGGCTTCAGTATCAAGTCACCGGCATCCATGACTCCTCCGCCCATGACCACCATCTCGACGTTCAGCAAGTTGATCACCGCCGCAAGAGCGATGCCCAGGAACATGCCGGTGCGCTCCATCATCACCTGAGCCATCTCATCGCCTTCTCGCGCCGCGTGAGCGATGTCTTCGGCGGTGAACTCGCGGTCGCGCGGGATCGCAAGCCGCGACAGCGACGACGTACGGTCGCGATATAACCGCTCGCGTGTGCGCCGAACAATATTCGGGCCGGAGGCGATTGTTTCCAGGCATCCGATATTGCCGCAGGCGCACTCGATGCCTTCAGGGTCGATCGTCATGTGCCCGAATTCGCCCGCGAACCCGGCCGCCCCGCGATAGATCTGCCCGTTGATGATCAAACCTGCGCCGATGCCCGTTCCGAGCATCACGAAAAATACTTCGCGCCGCCCGCGCGCCGCTCCCACTTGAAGCTCGCCGTATGCGGCGGCGTTAGCGTCGTTATCGAGTATCACCGGCAGCCCCGTCTCTCGTGAGAGCTCGGTAGTTATGTCTATCCGTGAAAGCGCCGGAAGGTTCGGCATCACCTCGATGCGGTTTGTCTTCCGATTGACCAGGCCGGGTATGCCAACTCCGATTCCCGCGACTCGTCCTTCTGCATTCGTGTCGTCGCGAAGAGCAAGCGCGGCCTGCACCACCTGATCGAACAAGGCATCGGGGTTCCGCTGTTCAGTCTCAAATCGAGTCTCGTGAATGATGTCGCCACTGTAGCTGATGAGCGCGCCCTTGAGAGCGGCCCCGCCGAGGTCGATGCCTATGTAGATTGGAGACGCGGTTTCCTGGCTCGTTGTCATAGAGGGTACCCGCGGCGCTGCGGAGACGTTATCAAGCTTAGTTACTGAGAATAACAAAGGCGTCAAACGGATGTCAATTTTGACGAAGTGCGCTAGAATCCTTCGACCTATGTTGCTCCGTAGTTTAGTTTCTGGTTTCAGTTGAGGCTTACTTCGCCACCAGAAACGGGCAAACCGGAAAACTTCGAACCAGGAACCAGAAACTATAGGAATGTACGAGCTGCTGCAAAGATACGGGCTGTGGGCGGTGTTCTTCGGGACGATGATTGAGGGCGATCTTACGCTTCTATTTGCGGGCGTGCTTGCCCGGGCCGGGCTCTTCACTTTCGAGGAAGCGCTTGTCGTAGGCACGGCGGGTGGTTTCGTCGGCGACACGCTCAGCTACATGATCGGCGCGCGCTTTCGCGGCCGGGCGCGAACCTGGCACTTCTTTATCCGCGCGCGGCCGCGCGTCGAAAAGCTGATAAGCAAGTTCGGAGTGCTGTCGGTGTTCATCGTGAAGTACGTATACGGCCTTCGAACCACAAGCGCAATATTCTGCGGGCTGGCCCACTTCGGCTTTCTCAAGTTCGCGCTGCTGACGCTGGTAAGCTGTGTCGTTTGGGTTGGCGTGCTTTCCGGCCTCGGCTTCACTTTCGCGACCGGCATTGAAAAACTGGTCGGTGACCTCAAACGAATACAAATTATTCTGCTCATCGCCGTGATAATAGTTGCTACCGTGTACGTCATCAGCAGGTTCGAGAGGAGAGTCATCGAAGAAGAAAAGGAATTCTTCAATATCAAGGACGACAGTAAAGCCGAAAAAGCAAAAGCCTCAGATAAATCCAGACAAGCGCCGGGCCGCAGCCCTAGAGATCGAAACAAGTGATTTCAGAAACCGTTTCCTATTACCGCATTCTAAGAAAGCTCGGCGCGGGCGGAATGGGCGAGGTCTTTCTGGCGGAGGACACGAGACTGGGGCGACAGGTCGCTCTCAAGTTCTTGCCGGCTTCCTACCAGTACGATTCAGAGCGGCGCGGCAGGTTCCTCAAAGAAGCTCGAGCTGCGTCGGCGTTGCGCTCACCGAACATTGCAGCCATCTACGATATCGGCGAGCACGACGGCGCGATGTTCATCGTAATGGAGTACGTCGCAGGCGAAGTGCTGTCCCAGCGCATCGATCGCGGGACGCTGCCGACGAGCGATGTCATCGATATCGCTATGCAGATCGCCGATGCGCTCGACGAGGCGCACTCGCTGGGCGTCATTCATCGAGACGTAAAAAGCTCGAACCTCATCATCAACGAGCGCGGGCTTGTGAAGATGCTCGATTTCGGCCTCGCTAAGATGATGCAGCCTGGCAGCTCGCGCGATAGCGAAGACCCGACCGCGGCGCTTGGGGGGCAGACGGCTTTCGGCGTAGTGATGGGGACAGTCTCGTACATGTCGCCCGAGCAGGCACTGGGACGCGACTTGGATCAGCGCTCGGACATCTTCTCGCTCGCCGTCGTGATCTACGAAATGCTGACCGGAAGGTTACCCTTCGATGGCGCCAGCGCAACTGAGATTGTCGATAACATAGTTCACAAAGAACCTGTCGCCATCGCTCGCTTCAACTACGACGTGCCGCCAGAGCTGGAGCGCATAGTGCGCAAAGGCATGGAAAAGGACCGCGAGCGCCGGTATTACTCTTCGCGCGAATTGGCGACCGACTTGCGGAACCTCCTCCGGGACAGTAACACGGCCGCGATTACCGGCGTAGCGGCATCTCGAAAAACGCAAACGCCTCGCCGTACCCGTTCTCGCAAGCCGATCGACTCGCTGGCTATCCTGCCGCTGATCAACGCGAGCGGAGATCCCGACACGGAGTACCTCTCGGACGGAATCACCGAAAGCATCATCAACAACCTCTCGCAGCTTCCCAAGTTGCGAGTGATGGCACGGAGCACGGTGTTCCGTTACAAAGGCAAAGACGTCGACCCGCAGAGCGTCGGGCAGGAGCTTGGCGTGCGGGCGGCGCTGACCGGCAGAGTGCTTCAACGCGGCGAACTTCTGATCATCAAGGCGGAGCTCGTCGACGCTGAAGACGGTTCACATCTTTGGGGCGAGCAATACAACCGCGAGCTATCGGATATCTTCACGATCGAGGAAGAGATCTCAAGAGAGATCTCCGACAAGCTCCGGCTAAAGCTGAGCGGCGCGGAGAAGAAGCGGCTCACCAAGCGCTACACCGAAAACACCGAGGCGTACCGGCTCTATCTCAAGGGACGGTTTTACTGGACCAAGCGGACAGAAGATGGGCTCAAAAAAGGAATCGAGTATTTCCAGAAAGCGATCGAGAGCGACCCCGGCTACGCGCTCGCGTACGCGGGCCTGGCCGACTCTTACAACATACTTGCAAGCTACAGCGCGCTCGCGCCGAAGGACGCATTCCCGAGGGCGAAGGCGGCGGCGACCCGAGCGCTGGAGCTCGATGACAAACTCGCCGAGGCCCACACTTCGCTGGCTTTCGTTAAGTTTGGATACGACTGGGACTGGGCCGAATCCGAGCGGGAATTCAAACAAGCGATCCAACTAAACCCTGGGTACGCGATTGCCCATAATTTTTACGCGGTGATACTTGCCGCTCTCGGGCGATTCGATGAAGCCATGGCCCAAATCAAAAAAGCGCACGAACTCGACCCGCTCTCGCTCCCGATAAACACAAACCTGGGTTTTCTTCTCTATCTCGCACGCCGTTACGATGAGTCGATCCAACAATACCTGAAAACGATTGAACTGGATGAGGGATTTCCGCTGGCTCATCGCAGGCTTGCTCAGACCTACGAGCGGAAGCAAATGTACAGTGAAGCCGTCGCCGAGTTTCAGAAAGCAAACACGCTCTCGGGCGAGGATGTCGAGGTGCTGTCGGCTCGCGGACATTTCCACGCAATCCTGGGGGAGACAGAGAAGGCGAATGAGGTGTTGCAGCGCATGGACGCGCTTGCAAGCCGCAAGTATGTTCCGGCGTACCTCATCGCGAGGATCTATCTTGGTTTGGGCGACAACGACCGCGTATTTGAATTGCTCGACAAGGCCTGTGAGGAAAGGTATGGCTATCTGGCGTACCTCAACGTTGAACCGCTATTCGATAGCATCCGATCAGACCCTCGGTTCTCTGATTTAGTCCGCCGCGTCGGCCTCGGCGAGCCTACGACAGAGTCTCGCTAAGCAATCGCTGTTGGAAATAGCGATCGCTCGTACCGGTAGCATTCAATTTTCAATTCGCTGATTTCAAACGACGCCGGCGCGCAGATGTAGCGGTCGGAGGGTAACGCGTTATATGCGGCGGGCGTCAGCAAAATCTCGCTCTTTTCCGCAAGGTCTTCGCCCAGCTTGCACGCAATGTTCACTTCCGACCCGAAGATATCCTTGTCATCGATGACCAGAGTCTCGCCGTAGCCGATTCCGATGCTGCCGAAGATATCGCGCTCGGGCGGGACTACGCTGTTGACCGCGTCAAATGCCCGAAAGATGTCGAGGGCCGAGTCCAGCGCATGCCCGGGATCTTCAAAGATGGCATACAAATTATCAGCCTCCTGTTTGATGAGCGTACCTCCGTTGCCGTTCACCGCGGGACTCGCAGCCTCGGCCATCTGATGGATCATCGACAAGTAGTGGATGATTCCATACTGGAGAGTGAGTCGTGAAAACCCAACCATATCGAGTACAAGGACAGCGACCCTGCGCTCCAAGGCGTCGCGTAACTGCTGGTCGAGCTCGGCTGCCCGTTCGGGAAATTGATTGCGCTCGGAGAGCAGGCGGCGCATGAGATGGCGGCCGCTGCGAGTGGATGAACCGGCGATGGAGGACGAGACATTCTTCAACTACACAACCTTCTTGGGCATTTCGTTCGGCATTTCAAACCCTGGGATTCAGATTCGATTGCTTCGAGCGGCTATTCGCTGCAAGCTTGGCCGATTCTTCTAGCGTCCGTCGATTACTTGCCCTTGATGAACTCGCGTATGTACCCGTCCACAAGCTCGGGCTTCTCGTGAATGACCCAGTGCGTTCCGTCGGGTATGCGTTTGATGGTCAAATGCGGGACGAACTTATCGAGCCCCTCCAAGTTGCCGGTCAGCAACGCGGTGTCCTTCTCGCCCCATATGACCAGCGTCGGCACCTTGACTTCGAGCGACGGCAAGCCGGCGGCAAAGCTCGCAGCATCTTTATCGCCTTCAGCAGGCGGCCCGACGCGCGCGGCGCGATAGTAGTTCAAACCGCCGGTCAGGGCGCCAGGTTGCGACCAGGCTTCGATATAAGCCTGCTTGTCTTCTTCCGTGAACACACCATTCTTCAGCCCTTCGCCTAACACAATCTGCACGAGAAGGCCGTAGTTGTTGGCCGAAAGAGTCTGCTCCGCGCCCGCGCTCCGGAACATCAGCATGTAACCGCTGGCCTTTTGTTGAGCCGGATTGTCTCGCAGTTCGCGCTGGAACACGCCCGGATGCGGCGCGTTGATGATTACGAGCTTTTCGAGATAGTCGGGGTGAGCTATTGCGAATGCCCAGGCGATTGCGCCACCCCAGTCGTGCGCGACAAGAATGAACTTCTTGTGACCGAGCTTTTCAGCAAGCGCTCGCAGGTCTTCGACCATGTACTTGACCTGATACTGATCGACCTCGGCAGGCTTGGAGGAAAGGTTGTAGCCTCGCATATCCGGAGCCACCGCCTGGTAATCGCGCCCGAACTCGGCGAGTTGATTCTTCCACTCGTACCAGAACTCAGGGAAGCCGTGAACAAACATGATCAACTTCCCCTTGCCCGCCGTCACATAGTGCAAGCGGACTCCATTCACCTCTGCGTATTCGTGTTTGAACATGGTTCCTTTCGCTTCTTTCTTCTTGCCGTCGTCTTTGCCGGCAGGCTTCTGCCGCCCGTCAGCCCAAATGAACAGCAGCGTTGCCAGCAGTGCGGCCGAGATCAAGCGAGGGGGCATTGCAGGTCTTTGGTTTTTCATAACAGCCGGTTTCTCCTTCATGCACTTTGCTGTGCTCTACTTCTTTTTTGCATTTGGATGAAGATATTCTTGCGGCGGGCCTTCGTAGATGGTGAAGCACCGCTGGCAACGATGAATCGTGTTTCCAGGCGCCCCCTTGCCAACAACTTCGGGAGGAACGGTCAGCCACTGCTTCACATGCCCGTAACAGTTCTTGCCCTTTTCGTCTTTGACGGTGCATACGGTCTGCCCCGGCAGGAGCGGTAGGTACTCGCCCGTGGCTTGAGTCCCTGGCTGGATTTCTTTGGATTGGATGTTCATCGCGCCGGCTTCAACCATGAGCTTACTCTCGTAATGATTTCGAGGCGCTATATTATGGCACAGGTGAGTTGTTGGTCAATCACCGGGAGCCCGGTCGCTTTGTCCGCATTCGAGGTTTGATATAATCTTGAAGCTCAAAGCGAGGCTACAATGTCGCCAAACCAAAGCACGTCTGCGATCACCGGAGAAGAATTCGTAGCATCACTCGCCGAAGAAAACCATGCAGCGCTCGAGCGGCTCGGGCAGCTCAGCGCGGCGGGCGAAGCGCCTCAGGAGTTGACCATTGACAGGCTTCTCCGCGTCGCTCTCAAGAATGAACTCGAGGCGAGCGAGGTGGCGGCGATATGGATGGCCACAACTTCGGAGCTCGATGTGAAGCTCGCTTTCGCCCGGCAGACCGGTGATGAAGCTAAGCACTATCGATTGATTTCCGACAGGCTGAAGGCTATCGGCGTTGATGCCGATGGAATTGATCCGCGAGAAGGGGGCTACTCGGCACTGTTTGAATATCTGCGCCAGCTTCAGAGCACGGTGGCGCGGGTGGCCGCAGGTCAGTTCACCCGCGAAGCGATTGCGCTGGTCCGCAACCAGTGCTTTATCGACTTCTGCGAGGCTCGCGGCGATCACGAAACGGCGGCGCTCTATCGCGACGTGATTCAACCTGACGAGCAACATCATCAGGAACTCGGTCGGCGATTGCTCGCAATTTACGCTTCGAACGATAACGAGCAGCAGGTGGCCCGCCAGGCCGCTGGCCGCACACTCGAGCTCGCCGAAGAGATACAGGAAATGGCCCGGCTTAAGATCGGGATAAGCCGCGCGCCCGGTTGCTAAAGCCGATCCAGACACCGCCGCTTTGGTTTTACGTGATGCTCAGCTCAACCGAGATTTGTATTTACTCACCTGGTCATACCAGATAGCATTAGCCGGGGATTGGGCCAACGTGTAGCCCGGTCTCACGCGCATCCCAACGCTACCGCCCCTCTGTAAGATGCTGAAACTCAGCGCCGGCCCCTGGTTTTGCCGTCTCCACTAAGAACACGCAATGCCGCAGTTATCAAGAGGCGATATACTCGACCGCATTGCACGGGGTGAAGGGCTTCGAGCGGCCAATCTCGTGCGGACCGATCTTTCAGGTATGGACCTCGCCCGCGTCGACCTTGCGGAAGCCAACTTGAGAATGGCCGACTTGAATCGCGCGAACCTCCGAGAAGCGCGGCTGACGGGCTGTTTTCTTAGCGGCGCAATTTTGAACGGAGCCAACCTCACAGGTGCAAACATCGTCGAGTCGAGCATGATTGGCGCGACGCTAAAGGGCGCCGACCTGAGCAGGGCTGATCTGAGCGGCTCCGATCTAACCGGCGCCAACCTCCAAGGCGCCGATCTGGCGGGGGCCTATCTTGTTGGCACTTTCCTGAACGAGACCGATCTCAGCGGCGCGAATTTGAATGGCGCCTTCGTCCGAATGGCCCAAATGGCCGGGAGCAACCTGGCCGGAGCTTCGCTCGAAAACGCCGATCTTTCCTACACCGATCTCTCCGGCGTTCGCCTCGATGGATGTTGTTTGATCAGCGCTAACTTGATGGGCGCAAACCTTTCGGGCAGCACTTTGAAAGGGTGCGACATGCGTGGCGCGGACCTGACCGGTGCGGATCTGAGCGGATGCAACCTGACGGGCGCCAAACTGCGCGATGTGAAGTTCGCGGGCGTTAAGCTTTCCGACGCGTGGGCTGAGTGGGTGGACATGGCGATCGACGGCATTGAAGATCGCGCCTCGCTCGAAGAGGTATTCGTCGGCATTATAGGGACGCCAGTTGCGCAGTTACTCGTCGAGGGCCGGGTCGGCGACGATGTTTGGGTCGTGATACTCGCTCATTTGTGCGCGTTTCAGGTCAGCCATCCGGATGCCGGCGTACGCCTGAGAGGAATCCACGAGGGCATGAGCGCGTCGGCTCTCTACCTGGAAGCGGATCATGAGTCGAGTCTTGCGGCTTACCTGGCAGAGTTCGCGGACATAATCGGCAAGGGCTCGCTGGAGCTCTTCGACCAGTTGGCATCAGCGGCCGCGGAACAAAACGAGCGCGCCCCGGGGGCGAATGCTCAGTCCGCTGACTTCGCTGCACACCTGCCTTCATCCCGGCACGATGGACTGGATCAAGCTCTGAGCCAACTGGCGGGGATGGTCGATGCGCTTCACCAAACCGCCTTTTGGACAAGCGACAAAGCAGTATTGATTCTCACGGGCAACCGCCAGATATGGCTCGAAGCGACTTCCAACCCAGCACTCACGCTGCGGCCGCCGCACGGCTCCGCCGTTGGAGTCGATCTAGTGCGCGGCCACTTTGTCACCGATGAGCTTCGACGAAGCAAGACGCTGGCCGGCACTCGATAGCCGGCCACAGCGCAGAAGCCGAGCCTCAATTAGCGATTTATAATAGAGGGCTAATACGAGTCTAATCTCGCAGGGTTATAATAACGCGGCACTTGTACAAAGCTTCCGGCGCAACTCAGCGCTGTGCTAAGCTAAAAGCCGGAGCAGCCCGAGGCTCTGACGTTCACCAGCTTACAACAGGAGTACACCTATGAAAACGACGTTACTTAAGCGAGCTACGGTCATGATGCTCGCGGCGATGATTGTTTCGCCGACTCCCCTCCTAGCAGATGATAAGAAACCCGCCCCGAACCAGGAGCCCGCGCAAGCCTCGACCGAGAGCGGCGTGGGCGCGCCAAAGGGCAAGCTCGCCGACGACGAGAATCCGCTGATGATCGGCAAGCGCAATATCAACAGCCACCAGATTAATTTCTACTCGCTTAACAAGGAGGTGAACCTCGGCCGCCAGCTTGCAGCCGATGTCGATCGGCAGGGCAAGTTCGTAGATGACCCTGTGGTGGTTGAATACGTGAATCGCGTCGGCCAGAACCTCGCGCTGCATTCGGATGCGAAGATTCCTTTCACCATCAAGGTGCTCGATTCGGATGACGTGAATGCGTTCGCGCTGCCGGGAGGGTTTCTTTACGTCAACAGAGGCGCGATACTGGCGGCCGACAGTGAAGCGGAGCTTGCGGGAGTGATGGCCCACGAGATCGCACACGTGGCTGCGCGTCACGGCGTCGAACAGCAGTCAAAGATGACGCTCACAAACTATGCGATGATACCGCTGATCTTCATGACCGGCGGACTCGGATACATTGCTTACCAGGCCGCGCAGATCGGCGTGCCGCTGACGTTCCTCAAGTTCAGCCGCAACGTCGAGTCGGAAGCCGACAAGCTCGGCGCCCAATATCTGTGGTCAGCGGGCTACGACCCCAACAACTTCCTGAGCTTTTTTGAGAAGCTCGAGAAAAAAGAAAAACGCAAACCGGGCACTCTTTCGAAACTGTTCGGCTCTCATCCTCCGACGCCCGACCGCATCATCAAGGTTCACGACCTGCTGGCGAGATTCCCGGATCGCGACGAGTACACAATCAGCACGTCAGAGTTCAATCGAGTGAAGTCGCGACTGCTTGCGATCACGAATTCCAAGACGCTCGACGCGGCGGGAAACCGCGAGACGGGTCCGAAGCGCCCGACGCTCAAGCGGCGTAAAGAAGGTGAAGACCCGTCTCAGCCAAGCACTACCGGTGAAGATGCGAAGGACAAGCCGACGCTGAAGAGGCGCGATAGCGACGGCAAGCCGGCTGATACAAAGCCGCCCGAGACAAAGCCTCCTGGCCAACTGTAAGCGTTAGTTCATTACTCCTCCGTAAGCTGAAGGGCCGGCGGTGCTCCATTGCACGGCCGGCCCGATTTGTTTTTGTTAGCCATAGTACCGCGCAGTTATTAGCTCAACCCTCGGAGTAGCCCCTCCGGTCCGATGCGATAGCAGTCAATCTTTGACAATGCTTCCCACTCGAGTCTGGCGGGATTCTGGATGGCAGTCACCTGAGGCTCGGACGCGCAGTTGAACACAACGTACAGCCAGTACTCATCGCCCAAACTCTGAGCTGTCTTGTACTCATTGGCCGTGAGCGCTATCTCACCGACTCCGGCTCGTCCCTTCACTTCGATGAACCTTGTTTCGATCTGCTCGCGCGAATCATCGGTGCGAAAACGACGCGAAACAAGATCGAAGCCGCGAGTATCGCTCTCGACGCTTTCCACCCTGCAACCTTGCGCTTCCTCAAAAACGATAACCGCTCGAACCGCGACGTTTTCAATTTCAGCGAACCGGAGATCAGCCTGCGTGTCCTGCTCGCCAGAGGGCCGAGTCACGGTATAGCCGACAGCCTTGTAAGCCTTCAACCGCTTCTCGTACATGCGATTCAGCACGGGCACGCAAGCGTCGACGTAATCATAAACCCGGACGACGTGCTTGTTCGCGTGGAGCCGATGCAGCCGGCCGACGTACTGCTGGACCGTGCCTCGCCAAGAGATCGGCATAGCCAGGAACAGCGTGTCCAGTCGAGCATCGTCAAAGCCTTCGCCCATGTAACGCCCAGTCGCGAGGATCACACGTTGCTGGTCTTCAGGCACCGCTTTTATCTGCGAAGCAAGCGCATCCCGTTGCCTCTTGCCCATTCCATAAGGAAGACGTTGGGCACGCGGCGCGATAGCTTCTCGACGAAGAGTTGTAAGTGGTCCGTACGCTCCGTAAGCACGAGCGGAACCCGCCCGTCTTCGACGGCGCACACAATATCAGAGACGATTAGGTCCGTTCGCTGGTCGTCATTAACTAGAGCAGCGTAGATATCCTGTATGCCGATGCCGGTCCATTCCGGAGGCACCGTGAATTCAGTGAACCTGGGTATGACCTCGTGTTGAATAGCTGAAGCGGCCGCCTGTTTCTTGCTGCTCACGTTGAAGCGAATGGGGCCGCACTGCATAAGGATGATTGGGTGGTGGCCGTCTTTGCGAACCGGCGTAGCAGTTAGCCCGACAACGTACCTCGCTTTTACCTTCCTCAACACTCGCTCGAACGTGAAGGCGGAGACGTGGTGGCACTCATCCACGATCACCTGGCCGTATTCGGCAACGAGGTCTTTCACGTCGCCCTTTCGGATCAAGCTCTGAATGACCGCTACGTCTATGCGTTCAGCTCGCGAAGTCTTGCCTCCGCCAATCTGGCCGATGTCCTTGACGCTAAGCCCGAGGAAGACAGCCAACCGTTCCCGCCACTGGTCCATTAAATGGCGTCGATGAACGAGGACCAGCGTGTTCACTTTTCGCGTTGAAATCAGCCGCGCCGCTACCGCCGTCTTGCCGAAGGCAGTCGCCGCGCAAAGGATGCCGTCATCGAAACCAGCGAGAGCATTCGCAGCCTCCGTCTGACCCGCCCGAAAGTCGCCGTGAAACTCGACCTCGATGGAGATGCCGCCAAAGCGATGGTCTGACACCTCGACAGCGATTCCGTGGCTTTCGAACAGTTCGAGCAGTTCTTGCATTAAGCCGCGGGGCAGCGCGATGTGATGATCAAACTCTTCCGCGCAAGCGATAACGCGTGGTTTGGCAAAAGTCGAGAACCGCATTGCTTGAGCACTGTAGAATTCCGGGTTTTGAAATGCCGCCAGCCGAATCAGGCGATCCAGAAACGCCGCCGGTAAACCCTTCTTTTCGACGTAAAGCATATCGCCGCGTTGGATTGATACACTGCTGGGCAACGGTTCTTCGATAACTCCAGTGCGTAACCGGCCGGAAGGCGGCAGAGTCCAGGGATCACTCGCGTCATCGTCCTCGAATGCGCTCCGTCGCACACCGATAATGTCGCCGGTTGGAATCGTGATGCGGATGAGCGATTGAATTTCGTCCTGCGTTAGTCGTCGGATCGAAGAGAGGAACGCCCACTGATCCTCGTAAGGTCGAAGCTGATTGTCGATGAAGACGCTGTTGCCATTCTCCCGAGGACCGCGCTGCAGGGGCAAGGCTATCAGGTTCCCGAACCCACCCTTGGGCATCGTGTCCTGACTTGGAAACAAACGGTCATACGAATCGAGGCCCATCGAGTAACGCCGCTCCATCGTGCGGGTCAACAGGGCGCTCGCGAGTCTTCGTGCCAGGGCCGCCGGAATCGGGGCTGCAAAGAATATCCAGACGTGAGCTCCGTTCCCCGATCGTGAGCGTTCCAGCGCGGCTGGAACGCCCAACCCATAACAAGTTTCTAAGAATGCACGGGCGTCCGTTTCCCAGGTCTTCTTGTCGAAGTCCACCGCAACGAACCAGCAGGTATCATCCTGTAGTAGAGGATAGACTCCGATGGTTTGTCTTCCGAGTAGATGATCTCTGATCACTTCCTCGGTCAGAGGGAAAAGCTTGCTGTGCCGAAAAGATCTCTTCTGCCCAGGGGAGGTTGCTTGGCTCCACTCGCGAATTCCCGCCGGCGAGTATCCCGTTCGACCGTTCCTCGCTTCCCACCTGACCGCATAGACATCATCGCGGCCACGAAACAGATTTCTGAACAACGACACTTTCAGTTCAGGTCGAGAGTCGGCCGTTACAGTAGCTGACGGTTGTGTCTTCTCCGGTTGTGTCTTCTTATGATCGAGTGAGAAGTGCGCCCCGACAATTGGGGCACGGTCCGCGGAAGGTTCACCGAGTCGAAGCCTCAGATCGGCATTCTCTTTTCGGAGACGCTCACACTCGGCGCGGGCTCTCTCGATCTGAGTCCTCAGAATCTCATCGCTCTCCACGGTTCTCGACCTCGTGAAAGACTCGCCGCACGCTGGCAGCCCTGCGGAATTCAACAGGAATCATACGCGCGCCGTCCGTCTGCTCAAAATCGGACGCGAGGCTGGCTTGGTACAGCAGAGATCTGATCGAGAAGATTAATGGGAGGCAAGAGAGAGTAGCTTGCGAACGGGAACTAGTCAGGCTACTCTCACCGTATGAGCACCGGTGAATTGGTGAAGCAAGTCAAAGCGCTACCGCGTCGTGAGCGACAGAAGGTCTTCAAAGCGCTCCTCGCACTCGAAGTGAACGAGCAAGCACATTCGCCAATGAAGACTAAGCGTGTGAAATGGCCGGATGTTGAAGCGCGAGCGAAGCGCATCTTTGGCAATAGCGTGCTTCCGAATCTGGTTCTGCTGGATCGCGAGGAAGAGACCCTCTGAACCATAATGGACCATTACGCTGACAGCAGCTTCCTCGTCTCCTGCTATCTATTGGACGCTAATACACCACTGGCAAAAGCTTACTTGTCTGGGACGAGCGTGCCACTGGCCTGGACGGCATTGCACGCGCTGGAGGTCAGAAATGCGTTCGAGTTGGGTGTCTTTCGCGGCCTGTTGACCGCAGCCGATGTTGCGGCAGCTTGGGCGAATCTGGAGAGCGACCTGAGGAGTGCCCGCCTGGTTCGTGCGACGGTTAAGTGGCCGGCTGCATTTCGCCGAGCGGCGCGGATGAGCGAACGGCATTCAGCGACAGCCGGCACGCGTAGTCTCGATATCCTGCATGTCGCTGCGGCGAAATCCATGCGCGCGATTGAGTTCATTTCTTTCGATGGGCGACAGCGGTCACTTGCGAGCGCTACCGGATTCCGAGTGGCACCCTAGTTTTGGCCCGCTCCTTCATATTGCGCTGGAGAGACTCGATCATTTGATCGGCAGTGTCGAAGGGACCGTACGTGCGGCCTCTGCGAATATCTTCCAGTCCTTCTTCAATCCGCCTGTCAATGAGGCTCTTGGGCGTGAGCGTGATCTTTCCCTTCTCAAACCTTGCTTCTAGCAGATCGCCTACATTCAAGCCGGCCCGTTCGCGGAGCGCGGATGGGAGCGTAACCTCACCTTTGGGTTTCACTTTGACTAACGACATATGAGTATCTGACTGGTTAGAGCTTTGCTAGAAAATCCAACTCGCTCTCAGTCTACCAGATGCATATCATCCGTCAATCTACTAGAAAGTATAGACGGCCGCTGTGTTTGTGTACTCCATCTTATGCTGATACTCGCTCATTGTGTCTCGGTGGCGCGCTTCTCCTTGGCCACTTTCTTAGCTTGCTTCTTCTCATGATCGAGACGAACGCGCTCCTCGATGGACATCACGATGTCAGGGGCAGGCTGTCCGAAGTGCTTGAAGTATATTTCCTCGATGAACTGCGGCAGGGGGAGCTTCCAAGGCTCCTGCTTGTGGTTGTCGAGCTTGCCCAGCTTCGCGGGGTTCATTCCCAGCTCGCGCGCCATCTGCACCTGGGCGTGGGAGAGATGGTGGCGCTTTCGCGCGTCGATCCACGCCTGCATCTTCTGATTTGGGTTCTTCGTCTTTTTGGCCACGAATCATTCTTTCTCTTGGCTGTCGTCCCATCCCCTCCGCGCTCTGACTTCATCGATCAGCGAACGCGTGCTGGTTGTCTGACCGCCTTTGTGCTGCCGCGTGTGCGATGGGCGGCAGCGGGTTCGGGAGGGAACGGTTCGAAGCCCAGCCACTTGCGATAGGCGGCGATGTAGCGAGCTCCCCTCGATCGCTGCGGAACCACAACATCGGAAGCTGCTACGACGTGTTCGGAGCCGTCCTCGCGACGACACCTCGCAGTCAGCCCGCGCCGCTCATTGCCATCGTAGTCGAACTCGATCAGCGAGACCGGTTCGCCGATGACGAATCCCTCACAGGGCACGGTGACGTGGTCTTCGAAAGCCTGCCGGAAAGCCCAGAGCTTCTCGTCATCGCGGTAGGCGTCGACCGTGATCTCCTCAATCAGATCGTCCAGAATGGTCCGTTTCTTGTCGTCGTGTTTGGGTCGGCTCATCGAATCCTTTTGTTTGTGCTTTGCTTGGGCATCTCTACTTCGTGACCCACCTACAAACGCCGCTTAGGTTATGTTGCCCAGATGCGTTCGTCAACGGTGACGTCGTCGGTCCTGCCCAGATGACGACGAGGTAGCGTGCGAATTTCAAAGCAGAATCGGGTAGCATCATCCTGAGGGCGCGCTCGATGTCTTTAGACCTGGTGGCCGGGTCGATCTGATAGAGGGAGCGAACGAACTCAGAAGCGATGTACTTCTTGTCGGCATCAGTCAGATGCTCGGGACCGAGCTGGACAGCTTCAGTTTCGCCGTAGTCACGGTCATTGATTTCAACTACGCGGCCACTGGACTCATCGACTACGATTCGAGTTCTCCTTCGGAGTCAGTGGAGTACGCATTCGTCATCAGTGATGAAGACGGTAAAAGGTCCTGGATAAGGCAACCGTTCTGGAGTGAGTTCGGGAAAGAGCTTTCGCAAGAAGTCGTCAGCGACAGCCAAGTATTGTTTGCTGGTGACGATGACTATCTCTTCCTGGTCCTCGCAAGCGTAGTTGAGACTATGGCTAAAGCGAAAGCCGTTCATGGACCAGGTAGAAGGGCAAACTGCGTTCCAATCACAAACGGCAATACCGATATTGAACGACCTTAGTTGCAGCCGTCTCCGGCGTGCGTGACTAGGAATGATCCTGGGACGCGGAGCAGCGCAGACTAGGTTTGCTCTGTGTGACACCCGGCAAAGCAATATGGTTTGCTAGAGCGGACCGGAGGCAAGCAGAGGGAAGGCTCTTTGCCAACCTTGGGTTCTGACCAAGCAGAGCCGTTTTCTGCTTGCTTCAAGAAATCATTGTCCGCCCATTTGTGACTTATTCTGCCCGTCTGAAATCAAACAAACCTCAGGAGCCGAGAGGCTGCCGAGACGAGGTCTATCCAATGCGATGAAAGAACAAATATCACTTGCCCGCAGTGTTGCGCGCATTGAGAAACCATCGCTCAGGCAAGTCTCGATGAACGGTTAGACGTATTGCCTTGCTCTACATTTTTGCAACAGCTGCTGAAGCTCGGATAGTTGCTTATTAATTTCGTTTCTTCGGCTGCTGAATTCGTATTCGACTCTCGCCTTAGCGCTTTCATTTTCGTGTTCACTTCTCTCTATTCGCTTCGAGAGTTGATTCTTCGGTATTGTGACTGACAAGAATTTTAGAAGGATTTGAAGGACGCCAAAAATGATGATTGGGCCAAGAAAAGTAGTTCCTAAAAACAAGAGAATGGGCCCCCCCATGTTTCCACCCCTCCCAAATTGATCAGATGGCCTCATAAGTGGCTGCGCAATAGACCATCCTATTGCAGCAGAAGGGAGAAATAAGATAGCGTACAACCAACCAAAGATACTGTCACTGCTCTTTCCTTTTATGTTTTCACGCTCCTGTTTTAGAGCGTAAACGTGTTGATTCATCGTGGCCATTTCTTGATTCATTTCCAAATCGAGTCGACGTAAATTACTCTCCGTAATTGAAATCTTCTCCGAGAGAGTATCTTCCGCAATTTTGAAAGCCTGCTCGCTCCATTCGTTAGCCTTCGGGAGTATGCCACTATAAGTGAAAAAGCCCCCTTTCTTGAATTCTTGCTCCAGAGTATTTGAGGCATTAATGTTTTCAGCTAAGCGGTTGTGCGCCCCAACTTTTTGCGCTGTTTCTATGGCGCGATTGAGTTGATCAATAGCATGCCGCGCTTTCTGTCCATACTCATCTTTCAGTTTGACCAACAGGGCTTGCACCTTTGGTTTTGGCGCAAGGTCTCCATCAGTCGTTGTCTTTACTGCGTAGAATCTTTCTGCTCTTACTACTCCTTCGAGCACTTCTGCGGCTTCTGACTCAGCGCCCCCTGCGGCGAGGGCCTTTGCCTTAACAAAGCCGGCCTCTAGCAGGGATGGCATCAGTGCGAGGGCTCTGTCGGAAAGCTCAACCGCATCTGCCAGTTTTCCTTGCGCGTAACAGGTGATGCCCGCCTGATGGTAAGATTCTGCGGCTGCGGCTTGCGGCATTATGGATTGTTCAGCCAAATTCGCACCGACACCGTTTGTAAGGACATCAAAGGCCCTCTCTGCATTTGGACCTGACTCTACAACAGCATACTTTGCCGCTTTTCTAAAGTAGGCCTCTGCCTTTGGCAGATCAAGGAGGTCTGGAGAATGGCGGTAAATCCTCCCGATAGTATGCAGCACAACATAATCAGTTTTTTCGCGTTTTTCTGCCTCCAGCAGATTGTCTATCGCATCTTGATAGAGGTCACTGTCAAGAGCGGCGTTTTTGTAATGTTTGAATCCCTGTTCAATAAAATACTGACGCTCTTTTTGTATATCAGGAATGCGAAGCAGAAGAGCGATGTTTCCTAGTAAAAGATTAGAGATTCTCTGCTGGTCAATCACCTGGGACAATCGCCAGTCAAGCATAGTAGCCATACGATCAACAGACATTTCTAGGGTCGAGAGCCCTGATGCAAGTTCAGAGAAGCCTTCGTCTAGCCTACCAACAACCATGGTGGCTGCATTTGTTATTGCTTCTGCTTGTTGGCGTGAAGCCTCATCAGTTGATGATCTCATTGCCTCGGAAGCTTTCCTAATTTCAGTTTCGTATGACTTGGTTTGAGAACGAATAGCAGAAGTAATATCAGTGGTGTACTCCTGCTGCTGTAGATATCGCTTCCATTGAGAATAAGCGGCCTCTCCCGATGCTACATTATGAACAAAGTTTGCCATTTACTCTGCTCCTTTGTGCAAGTTATCTATCCCGCTTGTACCTGGTGGCCGAGTCATTTGTTGTACAACCAAGCCTCAGCTTTTGTCATTGCTTCTTTTGCTGAGTATGCCTTGCCAACATAAGTCCAACCTGCCCAATCAACATAGACATCTTTGTCATAAGAACTCCATGCCACTTTGAAGAGTTGTCCACTACCCGAGCGAACTGTGCCGATTGTCGGTGCAGCCATATGTAAACTCCTTTCACTTTTTGATCCGTCGCAAAAGCGGTTGAAGCAGTACATCCCTTGTGATCTTTCTTAGGAGACGGGATTTAGACAGCAGAAAGGCGAAAGGTGGTGACACTTTATAGTAAGTAGTAACGAATATCCTTCCCCTTCTTGAGTTAAGCAGTACGTCATCTCGAAAACGACGAAATAGTACTACCTCTGGAGCAAGGGGGGAACCATAGGTTGCTGTTGCAATAAAGCAAACCCCAGAGGAGGTTTTCGGTTCGCGTAGTGTCGTACTGTTCAAAGGATTCACGCAACCGCATTCACAGGTTATTGACTCCAAAATTGTCTGGTCACAGCGGCCACACTCCACGCTAACCCGGGAAGGACTTCCACCTAAACCAATGCTAGTGCTTGAGCAATTGGGACAGCCCTTAAGATAATCCGCAAAGCGGTGAATCTTGCCGCATTTCATACACTCAACTGCTAAGTTCGGCAGATTCTCGACAAACTTTCGATCCTCAGAAGTTGAGGAATCCGAGAGCCCTTCAATCGCTCGGTTAATGCGCAGATTGTAAGTTGCAGGACCAACTCCGATTGGCTTCCATTCAATTTTCTTTTCAACATCAGATTCCATAAACAGTCTCCTTTCTAGTTCTGGCTTTATGGCAGATTTCCCCCAATCAGTCTCTTCGCCTAGTTCGTCTGGTACTGCTTTGAGAACAGATGCTCAGAATCAAGATTATTGATTCTGAATCGGGCCTACTTCTGTGAAGGCGGCCAGTCTATTTCTAAATCTTTTTCCTGTCAATCCCGACAATGCGGGATACTGCAATAGTAAGCGTCTAACTTCAAATCATCGTACTAAAAGCGGCGTGGAATGGTACCGCCGTTAGTACACCTAATCAAGTTGACAAAGTAGCGTAGCCCAGACTAGCCCGTCCAACAGTCAATCGAACTGCTCGACGATATACGCCAGCACGAAGTCCGAAGAGCTATCGAGCGAGACTACGAAGAAGAGTTCGTCAGCGAGACGTGACCGAGCTGAGTGAGCGAGAGGCGAGTCCAGCCGAGCGCGTCCGCGATGAGGGCATTCCGACGAGCCCGAGGTGCAGTGCTGGCGGGGAGCTCTTACGCTATTCAGACCGAGCGCCTAGAACCGGGTACAAAAATAGACCCCCGGGTCGAAATATGTACCCTGGGTACGAAAAATGTAGCCCTCGTTTGCTCCCACACCGCTGCCTGTTGAAGACTGAGCAAATGGCTGCTCGTGCTCGATGTGACGTGTCTGGGAAGGGACCTGAGTAAGATCGGCTTAGTGCGGGAAGTAAATAGAGCGGGTAGACTGGGTTCCTGTGGGAGCAGGTCGATACGCGAGCGGAGAAGTATTGGCGGACGAAGAGGCCTGGTTGACTGGCGTTTGAACCTGCAGGCGCGGCTGCAGAGAGAAGATATTCGTCTGAGCTATACGTCTGAAAACCGATACTCCGCGCGCAACGTAACTTCGTGTTTCGCGGTAGGGCGGCACTCTATAGCCTGAGTTAATGACTGCATTCTCACCTGCGTTATAGCCCGCCAGCACCAGGTCAATCCTTCCTTCAAACATCATATTGAGGGTTCTGACATACCTTGCGGCAGCGTCGATCGATTGCAGAGGATCGTGCAAATCGCTGAGGGTGAGTAAGCCATACCTACGTCCGGTCGCAGGAATGAACTGCATCAATCCGCGGGCTCCTTTATGCGAGACAAGCTGCGGGCGAAAGCGCGTCTCAAGGTAAGCGATAGTCCACAGCGAGCCGAATAGATCGACCTGATCCTCTCGCTTGCCTTGATTTTGGCAACCTCACTTCCGTTGGCGTCAATAGCGCTTTAATCGCGCCAAATATGTGGAGTGTTTTTGGCGCGAAAGAGGCTTAATTAGCAAGAAGTGTCGGGAACTATTGGCGCGCACAGAGGTAATTGCGCCAGATATGGTAAAATCGAATGGCGCGAATAGGTTTAATTGCGCCAAACATGGTCGAAGTCCAATGGCGCGAATAGAGCCTGATGGTTTGCCGGAACGATTACTGAAGACCGCATCGAAGGGGAACTAGAAGTGCCGAGAAAAGTGACCGCCAAGATCGATGAACAAGTGCTTGCGCATATCATAAGTTCGCCTGGAGGAATGGGCATCGACGCCCTGTCCAAATTGCTTGGCGACCAAATCAGTCGCCGATCACTCCAAAGACGTTTATCGGAATTAATCGCGGCTCGCAGACTGATATCCGAAAAGAAGGGGCGCTCGACCCGCTACTTGCTACCCCCGGCGGCAGGTGAAGCGAAGAGAGAGGAGAGTTCCGTTGCACTATCTCCATCAGGAGTCGAGGTAAGCCGGCAAGTGTGGAGGCCACTGGCTGAGCGCACCCCGGTTGGTTACAACCGCGAGTTTTTAGACAAGTACAGACCCAACAAAAGTAGCTACTTGACGCCAGAAACGATCGCGCATCTCAACCGTATCGGCCGTACTCCCGACTCAGAAAAACCAGCAGGCACCTACGCGCGTCACATTCTTGACCGGCTGCTGGTCGACCTATCGTGGGCATCGTCACAACTGGAAGGCAACACTTACTCGTGGCTTGACACGAAGCGGCTCATCGAGCACGGGCAGGCAGCCGAGGGCAAAGACGCGGCCGAGACCCAGATGATCTTGAATCACAAAGCTGCCATTGAGTTCCTCGTAGATTCAGCCGACGACCTGGCGTTCAACAGGCAAACCATTCTCAATCTTCATGCGCTGCTCTCGGATAACCTGCTGCCGGACCCTGGCGCCAGCGGTCGGCTGCGGCGCATCGGCGTTGGGATTAACGACTCGGTGTATCACCCGTTAGAGGCGCCACAGCTAATCGAAGAATGTTTTCAACAAGTCGTAGACACGGCCGCTGCCATTCGTGAGCCCTTCGAGCAGGCATTCTTCGCCATGGTGCACCTGCCCTACTTGCAGCCGTTCGAGAACGTAAACAAACGTGTCTCTCGGCTGGGGGCGAACATCCCGCTCGTCCGCCTCAACCTATGCCCGCTCTCATTCGTGGACGTGTCGGAGCGCGCCTACATCGCCGGGCTGCTGGGAGTCTACGAACTAAATCGCGTCGAGTTGTTGCGGGATGTCTTTGTGTGGGCCTACGAGCGATCTTGCCAGCGTTACGTCGCCATTAGCCAATCACTGGGGCAGCCCGACAGGTTTAGGCTCAGGTTCCGCAACGAACTTACTGAAGTAGTGAGCGAAGCCGTGCGCAACCTCGCGCGGCCCACTGTAGAAGTAGTGACCGCAGCAGCGGTGGACCGCGTGCCCCCGGAACACTTGGACGATTTCGTCCGAATGGCGGTTAGAGAATTAGACAACTTGCACGAAGGCAACTACGCTCGCTTCAAGTTGCGTCCGTCGGAGTACCAAGCCTGGCGAGAGTCTCTTCAGCGCGCGTGACACTTCACATGGCGCTGCTGTTACCACAGCAGAGCGCTGCTGGCGCCGGTGGTTCGCGGTCGCGGGCCGGGCCGGTTGGCCATGGCACCAACACGGGCGATGCCAGACTGGCGATGATCATTTGAATTCTTCCAGGAAGATCAAGCTGACCGGGGCAGTCGGAATCGGTCTAAAGGCGCTGCCGGTTTGCAAGGCCGCCTGGTCCTCAAAGGTCTTCTCCCATGCAGCGAAGTCGACGCGCAATGATTTTACGGTGCCACGGATTTCTCGGGTGATCTTGATGAAACTCTGCAATGCGCTGACCGCGCCGATCGGGTTGAGGTTGGTTGCGATGTTCATCCCGGCATTAGCGATGTCGTAGGCGAGCTTGAGTTTCTCGCCGGTGGTCAGGCCTTCCTTCGCGAGCTTGGAATCCTCCAGACCCGGATAACGGACAAAGAGTCGCGTGTAGTTGTTGCCAAATCGGCGTCCCTGGGGACCTTCGGTGGGTGTAACCGCGGCCATAAAGATGGGCGACAGCGTGACCTCTTCTTTTGCAAGCTTCAACAAGAGCTGCCCGTTTTTGGTCTCGACTCTCCTGATCTCCGCGAGTGTTAGTGTGAGGGATTCGAAATCTTGCTCTCTGGAAGAACCCGGATCAACCACCAGGTCTCCCAAGCCATCTTCCCCGGCGGGTTTTGCGGGCGGAGTCGGTTTGGCTTTCTTGTCGTACGAGCACAAGAAGATGAGCCTTAAGCGATCGCGCCCGAGCTCGCATTTGACGGCGTGGTCCTGCTTGTGGCCGCGCAACTGTCCGTAAAACGAGACCGGCAGATTCTGAGCGAAAACCGCATCGAAGCAGCGCATAGCTGAACGCCCATCGTTGGCCTGGAGGAAAACCAGCCCCATTAGTTGATTGGCTTCCGCCCCTAGCGGGAAAAGCGCGAGAGCCGTAGACAGATGATCGCCGGCCTCAGCCAACTGTTGCTTGGCATAGGCAAAGGGAATTGAGAAACCTCCCACACGATTCAGGTGTTGGCTTTTCTTATAGAGCTTCTTGGTCGCCTTGGCGCGTTGCTTGTAAAGAGCGGCGCGGTCGTCCATTCCGTTGAAGGTCAGGTTCATTGCTCGATTGAGCAAATTCGAGAGGATGCCTTCGGCCGCATCGACCTCCTTGTCGTATGTGTCGCGCTTGATCTCGATGGTTTCAAGGTGCAGGCCTGCTGCGTCTCGGGCGGCCGCGTCGGATTCCAGTTCACGAAACCGATTGAAGTACTGTTGCGCCCGTTCTACATTGCCCATGGCTTCATACAGCAGTGCCAATCTCCACTGGGTGGGTGCGAAGCTGGGGTCCGTGGAGGCAGCCTTTTGAAACTCCACCAGGGCACGATCGTACTTGCGCTCTTCGAGTGAGCGGGACGCCGATGAGTAAAGGGTGCGGACCTGGGCGCCCTTCTGTTCGGGCAGTTCGGCCAGGGCATTCAAGTCTGCGATCCGCAGCCGGACGCGGTCGGAGTCGACCGCCTTGGGAGACATCTGGAGATAGCGGGTGAGCAGGGCGGAAGCCTCGCCGGGTCTATCATTGTCTTCGGCGCAGTTCGCGAGGTCGAAACTATAGGTGGGGCTGTTGGCCGGAATAGAGCCCAGGCTCTTCAGTGCCTGACACAGACTCGAACTGCGGCGCGATGTCTTGGCGGGACTCGTGGCTGGGTCGCTGCTGACCGCGGCAGGGACTATGGAGGCATCCGGCTTTTCGGGTCCCCCTTGAAGCGAGGGCGGCCCCTCGTCGAGCGAAGTCTCAAAACCGATGCTATCGACAAGGCCGTTTACGCTGTCGACTCGACCGCGGTCGGCATCTTTCCAGGCTATAGCCTGCTCGCCGGTAACAAGGGCGCTTCGCAGTTGTTGGAGTTTGAGTCTTCGTTTGGGGTCCGGGCTTGCGCTAGTCGCCTGATCCAGATATGCCAGCGAGGTAGCAATGTCGCCTGTGCGCTGATAGCAAAGAGCCAGATCGTAAGAGAGAATCGCGGTCGATTCCCCCAGCTTCAATGCATCCTCGAGCGCCTCCGCGGCAGGTTTGAACTGGCCCTGATCGTAGAGCTTATGCGCCTTGCGCAGTGCGTCCTTAACCCGGTCATGAATCTCTTCGTCGATGTGCTTGATTCCCTGGATGGCGTCTTTGGTTTCCCAGAAAGCCTGGGAACTGACATAGCGGGAGCGGGCATCAAGCAATTGACCTGATTTCTCCAGGCCCTTAGCCTCCCTGATCAGGTCATTTGCTTGCTGCTCGAGAGCCTTCTTCTGAGCCTTTTCCTGATCGTCGGCAAAGGCCACGGGAGCCGACAGCAAAAGAAAGAAGGTCAACGTCAATGTTAATGCTATAGCAGATTTCATGGTTACGCTCCCTATAGTCGAATTGGGTAAAGGTTGCAATTGTTGAAAGGATTGGTGGCCCCTGGAGGATTCGAACCTCCAACCAAAGGATTATGAGTCCTCTGCTCTGCCGTTGAGCTAAGGGGCCTTCTGCCTTCAAACCGTGGAGCCATATAAGTCCGCGTTCGCTTTGCATGATGCCACCGCGCACCCGTTGGCAAACTTGCATCTTAGTTGCGCGAATTTCGCAGTGTCAAGCTTGAGCACTCTTCCATACTGCACGACGAACGAAGTGGTAGCGATGGTGATGTGATGATGTAGTTGCGAAGCCTTGGACTCAGGTAACAAATAGATCGCAATGATCGCTACGCATCTCAACTCATCGAGTTCGCACTGCGGAGGTGTTGCTCAGTCCCCATCGGGCGGCACTGTCTCCAACTGCTGGGCGCCGCCCACAACAGGCGCGGCTTTCATGAGCGCAAAGTAAACTATGCCCGACACGAAAAATCCTACGAACCAACCATAGTCATAGAGTGGCCTCATCACCGGAATCAGCGCTCGCCCCTCCCCGAGTATCGGTGCACCTCCCCACGCCATCGCGCAACCGAGCAGCGTGGCCGCTACCGCTCGCCAATTCCAGCCGCCGGCGTAGGTGTAGATGCCGCGCGTCTTGTACAGATCGCCGAGCGCGAGGTGCTTGCGTCTTATCAACCAGTAATCGGCGATTAACACTCCGGCAATCGAGCCTAGTCCACCTGAATACCCGCCGAGCCATTTAAAAACATAACCCGAGGGATCAGCCAGCAATCTCCACGGCTGCATCACGATTCCCAGAATGCCGGTAATCAGCCCGCCCAATCGAAACGTGATCAAGCGCGGAAAGGCGTTTGCAAAATCGTTAGCCGGAGAAACGACGTTGGCAGCGATGTTGACCGATAACGTCGCGACTACCACCGTGAACATCGAGATCGCCACTACGACGGGCTGAGTGAATTGACCAACTAACTGCACCGGGTCCCAGATCGTCCTTCCGAAGATAATAGCCGAGGCAGACGTGATGATGACGCCCATTGCGGCAAAGACTACCATCGTTGCGGGCAGCGCTACGGTTTGCCCTATCGTCTGATCGCGCTGGCTTCGGCTGAATCTGGTGAAGTCAGGCATGTTCAGCGAGAGCGTGGACCAATAACCGATCATGCCGGTAAGCGACGGGATGAACACCTTCCAGAAAGCTCCGAAGCTGCCGAACTTGTCTTCGCCGTGCATAATCGCGCCGAGGCCCTTGGCTTTCCACAACACCCAGACCATCAGTGCGAGGGCCATAACCAGCACGAACGGCGCGGCCCAGTTCTCAACCTTGCGCAGCAAATCCATGCCGCGATAGATGATGTAGATGTTGAGCAGCCAAAAGAGCAGAAACGAGATGTATTCAGTCGGCGTGTGCCCCGCGATGAGCGCAGGAGACCCGATCTTATCGCCGAGCAGCGTCTGCCATCCGGGCCACACTACGCGAATCAACGTGTGCACGGCCTCTCCGCCGATCCACGCCTGAATGCCAAACCACCCACACGCGACTATTGCGCGCATGAGTGCGGGCAAGTTCGACCCTGTCGTCCCGTAGCTTGCGCGCGCGAACACGGGAAACGGAATGCCGTACTTCGTGCCGGGATGTGAGTTCAACAATATCGGCGCGAGTACGATTACGTTTCCCAACAAAATCGTCACGAGCGCTTGCCACCAGTTCATGCCCAGGTCTATCAGGCTCGAAGCGAGCATATAAGTCGGGATGCAGTGAGCCATGCTGATCCACAATGCGGCGTAGTTGTAGGTGGTCCAATTGCGCTTCAGAATGGGAACAGGCGCGAGGTCTTCGTTCCACAACGGGCTATCGGAGACGTCTTCGTCGAGCTCGACGAAGTCCCGCGTATAAAGAGTCCCCAGAGAGGCCATGCGTTCCTCCGATGAATGGGTTAGCGCATTCTAGCAGCATCATCGCTTCGATTCATCATTTTTGTCGTTGGGATTTCTCTCCAGGTACGGTGTGACGCGTTCTTCGAGCAGTTGAACCAGCTCCGGATCCATGAGCTCGAACTGGTCGGGAATGTACAAACAGATGATTCGTTTGCGCAGATAGATTTCTTTGAACGCGGAGTGAATGATGTTGCGCTGCCGCTTCTCCATGACGAAGATCAAGTCGGCCCACTCGAGCAGCTCAGTTGTAACCGGTACGGTAGCCTGTTTGCCGACACCGGCTGATTTGACCTCTAGTTGAGGACGGCCGCTGAAGACCGTTTCCGCAGTCGGGCTGCGCAAACGGTTCGCTTCGCAAACAAACAACACCTTCAGCTTTGTAGCCATCTAACAACCTTGATTTGCAGAACGTTGCGCAGTGCCTCTCGAACGTTCACCTTCATGCAGCGAAACTCAAGAACCGGATACGCGCATGGCTAGGGGTTCGAAGCGCGGTCTCTCGAGCGCTCCTTCGTTCGAGCGGTTTGCTGCGTGCCGATTCCTCAATCGTGTTGAATCGTGTAGTGGTGTCGTTGACCCAGCAAGCAGATAATGCCACCTGGCTGGTCAACAATGACGGTGAAGAAGCCCGTGATGTCACGGCCCAATACGTCGATGTCCAGCGATCCCAACTCCGTTACCGCGGCGTAGTGACCGCGGAATACAACCTTGCCGGAATTCTCGCGGGTCAGCCGAATCTGAGTTTCAACGATGACGGAATCGGCGCCGCCACCCAAACCGCTGATGCCTTCGTGTGCTGTTATCGGTTGGAGACTCAGCTTTGCGAGAGTTGCCGCGCTGAACACGGTGCGATCGGCCCCGGTGTCGACCAGAAACTCGACCCACTCCCACGAATCATCGCCAGCCAAGACCTCGCCACGAACCATGGGTCTCACGACGCCGTCATCACACATTAGCCACTTGCCATTTATCAGCATAGATACGGGCCATTTTCTCTCGAGGGATGTAGCGAAGCAGGGTACTACCGTTGTCTTCCGGATGTGCCGCTCTCGCCTGAGCAAGGACCTCTTCAGGGGTGTCAGCCACAAATAGTTCTTCACCCGCAACGCAGATGCACTTGCCGCGATGGCGCGAATAAACCTCTGGGATGTGAGCTTGCAACCACGCGGAGTTGCGATCAAAGCGCTCGTCCTGTGCTCGAGCCTTGGCCAACTCTTCGGGGTCGGTCACTTCTTCCATCACTATATTGCTTTGCCAGTCTGCCATGCTTAAGTCCTCGCGAAATAGGATTGGGTTCAGTGCCATTCTATCTTCGGTGCGGCGCTTGGGGCAATGCGAGGGTTTGACGGGGCTAGTGGATCGTATCGAGCAGGCGGTCTGCTTTGGCGGGCTGTCATCTGCAACGTAATTCCAGATATCGAGAATCAGGGCGCGCGAGCGGCTTCCTGAGAACTTGGCGCATTAACGTTGCTTTCTCCGCTTACTCTGCGCGAGCCGCCTTCGCTTTCGCGCTTCAGCTTTGATTGCTTCCATGTCGAGGGGGCAGAGTCTCCGCTGCCGAGACCCTCCTGAATGTCATTGCGAAGCCGCTCGAGTTTGATTTGCTGTCGGTGGGTCATCCGCCTCAGAAGGCCTCGTCTTCGCGCTCCAGCAGAACAAGGTTCGGCAGTATGCGGTTACCAAAGATGCGCTTGGCTCGCGCTTCCACGTCCGGCCATTTCACCGGCTTGGTGCTCGTTGCAAGGCGCGCCGGCTGATCTTCCTCGAGTGCAAGGACCGCGCTTAGGAATTTGCGCCGCTCACGAGGCGGCAGTGCTTTGACTTGCTTGATAAGCTCGCCGGTGCTCATGCCGTGAAGAATAGCTTGAGAGCTTTCTAGCTGCAAGCAATGCGCGATGTGTCGCTATGTGTAACTACCAGGCTGAATGCCGAACGGCCTACCCACCTTGTCAAGTTCTGCTTTGACGCGCTCCTCGTTGTAGCCGATCTGCCGAAGCAGCTTGGTGTAGTTCGCGATGGCGCCGCGCAACTGCGGATGCTGGTGGCCCGTGTCGGCGGTGAACCGGAGGAATATTTCCAAGTGGTGCCGCATCAGCGGCTCGGCCTCCGAGAGCCGCTTCGTGGCTTGGAGCAACAGCGCCAGGTTGTTGAGGCGGATGGCGACGTTGGGATGGTCAGGGCCGGAGATCTGCTCGTCAATCGCCAGCGCGCGGCGCATCAGCGGCTCGGCCGCGTAGCGGTCAGGCGCTTCTCTCCGTGGCGCACGCCTTCGCTGGTCTCGCTGGCGGCGCTCTCGAGTCCTTCCAGTCCTTCTTGCTTCAGCCGTTCAAGAAAGTCTACGCACGTCACATCGCCTGCAAACTGACCGAGAAACACGGCGGCAGTCTCGACTGCGAGCGTGAAGCAGCCCAGCAGCCTTACGATTTCTTGAGCGGCTTCGCGTTCGGCGACGCGCGAAAACCTTTCGCCCGGCTGGAAGCTCTCGATCAGATCGAGTGCATCCGCTTCCGGCATTTCGTCCACGGCAACAAACGCGCGATCTTGATGCCGCGCAAAGAGATCGTTCTCCCCAAGCCGCGTGGTGGCGATGACGTGAAGCCAGTCGACGCCGGGCAGGCGCTGCGTCTGAGCCGGTTCGAGCAGCGCGGGCCGATCGACGTTGTCCAGAATGAGCAGGCATCGGTGCGGCTCGCGGGCATCGGCCAGGCGGCGCAACTCGGCCAGCACTCGCTCCCACTGGAGTTCGGTGTCTATCTTCTCGGCGTCGGTAAACTCGATGCCGAGCGCAGGCGCGAGCGTTGTGATGGCGGCGACGAGGTCTTCGCGGCCTTCGCAGCGGACCTGCCAGCGCCCGCCGCCGTATTCGTGCGCGAATGCGTGGGCGTACTCGATGGCGAGCGCGGTTTTGCCCATGCCTCCAACTCCATGCACCGCAGTGAGCACGCCGATCTTTTTCAACGCGACGGTTTCCTGCAAGCGGCGAAGTTCCCTCGTGCGGCCGATGAAGTGCGCGTTGTGCGCGTCAACGTTGCCGAGGCTCTGCTCGAAGCGTTCGCCGCGCAGGATGCGTTCGGCGATCCGTTGGCTGAGTTTCTCCATACGCTCGTGCACTTCGGCTTCGCGAAGCGCCTGCTCGCCTTCGTGATACCACGAGCGCAGATCGAAGTGCTGGCGACGGCGCAACTCCGCAATCCAATCTGTCGAGCGCTGGTCGAAGTCCTTGTCCTGCCAGCCGGGCACTTCGACGAAGTAGATAGGCGCCACGCCCTCGCCCACCAGAGCCCGGGCGACTTCGTTCTTGACGTACTCATAAAACTCCCATTCGCAATACTCGCTCTGGAGGTAGTTGGGCGAGACAAAGGCGAGCAACAGACGAGACTCGCGCAGCCCTTGCAGGATGCGGTGACGCCAGTCGTCCATGCCTTGAATATCAGTGATATCGAAGAACGGACGGAGCGGACGGCCGGCAAACGACTCGAAGTCGCGGCCAATGCGTTCGACGAACTCGGTGATGCGCCTTTGCTCATTGTCCCGGCGCGAGTAAGAGATGAAGAGGTCGTATGGCATGATCCATCAATGGCTCACTCATTCGCGCCTCGAACCGCCTGGTTCAGCACGATCAAGCCTAGCATCGTGCTCTTGGCTTCCGCGACATAGTCGGGAGTGTCCGGAAGCCTGTTCGCAACCCGCAAAGCGTCCGCAAACCGGCCTTCCTCAACCAGCCTCTGACACTCTTCTACTGCCGTTTGAAGCAACTTCCTGCTGCTGATCTCACCCGCCAACTCATTCTTGAAATGCGTTACGTGCTCGCTTCGATCCTCCACCCGAGTGACCGCCTCGGCAGCCTGGTCAAGCTTTCCCTGCGCGACCAATTCCTGAACCTCGTTGAATGTGTCCTGCATAAGCTTCGCCACCACCCTCTCCTCGATCTGGGGAATAAGCTGCTCTTTGAGTTGCCACATGAAGTTGTCGCCAGGAAGGGCCTCGACCATCGCGAGCGCTTCCTCTATTCGCCCTTCCTGTACGAGTCGCTGCGCCTCGGCAACCACCCTCTCAGCGGTGTTGGCCGTCTGAGCGTAGCTGTCCAATCGCCATAGGAGTGCGCGCTTCTCGTCGTTGGTATCGGGTAAGCTCTCGAGGATCCGCCGAGCTTCTCCAAGGTTCCCGGCCATCGCATACGTTTCAGCTTGCTTCAGAGCAGTCCGTGTCTCCAGCTTCGTCTTTCGACGAAGCCGCGTGCCTTCCGGGTCTCTAACCGGGGCAGTGAGCCCCTTCGCCAGGTTAATGGCCAGATCGCGCGCGCGAATCGGAGTTTCCTGGTCTTGCTTGATACGCTCGGCGAGCCAATCGCTATCGACGATAAACGGATTGAAGCGCAAACTCGCATCGCAGTGCGGGCAGCGGGACTCGAGGCGCGCGTCGGCCCACGCTTCATCGGGCAGCCCCAGCATGGGAGATCGATCCCGCCTCAGGTCGTTTTCGCGAGCGATCTCCTCAAGTGTGTCTATGATTGTTCCAGACACCGCGAACCGCATCCCACACGAGCGACAGGCTGCGGTGATCTCGTCGTCCCAACTCCCCTTAGGCTGGAACCCCGCGATGCGAAACCCCCGGTTGAAGAACCAGTAGAGCGCCGGGAAAAACAACAGCCCCATCGCACCCATCGCCGCGATAAGAATCAGCCCACGCAGCCCTCCCTTTCCGGTGATCTTCGCGATATCCGATATCCGCCAGATGGCATATATCCAGCCCGAAAAAAACAAAAGGAACATCAGGAACTGACCAGCCTGGGAGTTGATACGCAGGACCATTCGGTGAAGAGGCCGCACTCTTCCGAATCGCCAAAGCCTCATCGCCGTCACCCACGGCGGCCCGATGTCAAAATTCCTCATCTCGAGAAACCGGACGCTTCCGGCCCCATCACCCGTCACAACCGTGTTGCCTCTCACGCCGAACGCGGAGACTGTCTCCGGCTGCGCAGCCAGACCTACACATCGCCCGGTTGCGACATCAACCACGTAAAGCGTCCTGCCATCATCCGTCGCGACAGCCAGCTTTCCGTCGCCTGTCAGTTCCGGCGCACGCAGTTGACCGCAATCCCACGGAAGCGTCCGAACCAGCCGTCGATGCCGAAGATCCCAAATCTGAAACGTCCTGTCCGCAAACGTCAGCACCGTCCTTGCGTCGCCACTCAACACCAGGCGTTGTATCTTACAGTTCTCGTTCCGAACGATGCCGACCTGCTGGGCTTTCTCGAGATCCCAAACGCCAAAACTATCACCCCGCCCGCACGCGACCACCAGCCGGCCATCGGCCGTCACTTGCACCGTAGTTATCTTCGCCAGGAAGTCTTTTCCGAAAGAGTCGATCGGGATTCGCCTTCTGAACTTGCCTTCGCCGATATCCCATATCGACAGGCCACCATCAAGACGGTGCTCGCCACCCGAGACCGCAAGGCGTCCGTCGGGAGTTATCGCAAGAGCCTTGATGCGATCGCCGCTTCCCCAGATCGTTTTAAGCGGAAGCGCCGTGTTGAGGTCCCAGACAACCGCGCCGTCGCCCAAGTCACTCGATTTGTCGCTGACGAGTCGACGACCATCTGGTGTTACAAGCAGTCCTTCACCAACGTTCAGGCCGTAGAGCTGGCGTCTTTCCAGGCGCGCCTGCTTGGTAGTGTCCCAGCTATCTATGTCGGAGGAGCTGGCTGTGAGCATTTTCGGTCCGGTAAGCGTAAGCGCCGCGATCGAGTTTGACTGGTCCAATTCGGTCCGGGGAGTTCGTCCGGCTTCGATATCCCAGACGTTCAGCGCTCCCAACCCCGAGGTAACCGCCAGCCGCGCGTCTGCGGATAGAGCAACCGCCGCACCAGCGAACGACAAGGCTCTCAGCACCCGGTAGCGCCTGACGCACGAGTCATCTTCCAGATCCCAGAGCGCCAAGGTTCCGTCAGTGGACAGGCAGGCTAGAAAGCGGCCGTCGGGAGTCAATGATACCGAGTCGGCTTTTGAAGCGTGCTTCTCGAGATTCCTGAACTGGCCGCTTGAAAGATCCCAGATGCGCACTCTGCCGCCTTCTATTACCCCAACGGCCTTTAGTCCGTCAGCAGACAATGCAAAGGATTTCACGTAGCCACTCTTAGGAAGAACGCGCAAGCGCTGACCTCCTCCCAGGTCCCATTCGGTGACGTGTTTCTTTCCTGCGTTGCCGGTCATCACGATCAGCCGGCCTTCTGGTGTCGCAGCCAATGGGCCTGTCTGAAAACCTGGCCAAACGGTCTGCAGGCAAAGGCCGCGCTCGACGTCCCAAACGCGCACCGTCTTGCCGTCAGCGGAAGCCGCGATCCGGCCATCAGCGGTGACGCTCACCGATTCCACCGGACTCGAATGTCCTTCGAGGTTCTTGATGCATCGGCCGCTGGCGAGGTCCCAGATCCGAAGCGAAAAATCCTTTCCATCTCTTTGTGTTGAGCCGCCGCCCGAAATCGCAACTCGCCCGTCTGGCGTGATTGCTAAGGTGTTGACCGCGCTAGTGTGGCCCTCCAGGATCTGCAAGCACCTGCCGGTCTTCGTGTCCCACACTCGCAACGTCGCGTCCGAGCCACGCGACACGGCAAGCTCACCGTCAGCGCTCAGAGCAAGGCATCTCCCGAAGCCGGTGTGTCCGGTCAGCGTCCGCAGCAACGCCGGATGCGGGTCGTAGCTGGGCCGGGATGAAGCCCGCAGTAACAACACCGGTTCTTTAAACTCGGGATCATCGACTAAGCCAGACGCCGCCGTTCCAACCGGTCCATCAGCAAAGAGGTTGTGTGCTTGCTGGGCACAAAAGCCGGCCCGCCCGGCGTGCTTGACCAGGTTGTGAGCCTGACCGCTCACGAATCGTTGGAAGGCGCGAATGCGATCGACTTGCGTTTGTTGGCTCGCAATACGTTCACAGTCGGCTTCGATCTCTTCATCGGTTACGGGTCGAACTGCGCGCAGCACCTCGGGTAAGGCGAGCGCGAGCTCTTGTGGCGATGGGTTCAGGATCGCATCGGCTCGATGACGGGCCTGTGCTTCAGTCCACGATCTTGCGTAGGAAACAATCTCCTCGGCGTACTTCGCGACGTTGAGATCGAGCTGCCTCCTTCTCTCCGAGTCCGCTCTCGCCTCCGACAAAACGTCGAGCGCGGCCGAGTAGTCCTGCACAAGTTCGAAGGCCATCCCGCCCGCACACTTCGCCTCGATAAAGCTGAGATCACAGAGGCTCTCTTCAAGGTCTCTCCACAACTCGGCGCGGGTGAGCTGATGAGGAAGCTCGGATAGCTTGCGAAGGTTTGGCGACGAGGGCTTCTCCAGCCAAAGTGCTTGTCGCGCGAAGTAGCGCGCCAGCGACTCGTGCCGTTCCCTTCCGCCTTCGCGGAGAAACTCGCCGGCCGCAACTTCGTTGAGCCGTCGATGATAAAATGCAAGCAGCGACGTTCCGTCCGCACTCCGCTCGGTCAAATAAGGCTCAAGATCGAAGTAAAGGCGCGACCAGACGACGACTGGAATTTGTCGCCGGCCCGCGCCGGTTTCCGGAATCTCGTGTTTGGCATGAAGACAAAAGTCTTCGTATACCTCGTCGTCACCGGCGAGCACGTCCAGCATTTCGTCCTCTGTCAGACCGCTCCTGGCGGCCGCCAGGAATCCCAGGCTGCGCGAAACCAATAACCCGCCGTGATCTTCGGAGAGACGCCCGAACATCTCATGGATCATTCCGTCTATGTCGTCGCTCAGTTCAACCGGCGGGTTGTAAGATTTCCAACGGCGAGCAACCTCGAAAGCCAGCCTCAGATTGAGCGGCAATCCGTTGCGTGCAAACTTGCCCATCACCTCCTGGCTCTGCGAGGTCTGCAAAGTTCTACCGGCATCAGCCAGCCAGAGGTCGAGCAGGTTGCGGCCTTCTTCGGGTGACATCCCTTTGAGCTCCTTGAGAGCGGCGGATGGGAGTTTCCCCGAAACCGCCTGCAGGCACTCGCCGGGCAAAGTCGACGCGATCAGATGTACGTGCTCGGGCAATTCAACAGGAAGCCAGCCGAGAGCCCGCGAGTTGTTTGCCCCCGATAGCTGATCAAGCGCGTCCAGGAAGATGACAAGCGGACGTTCGGCCGTGGCCAGCGTCAGACAGCTCGCGAACTGCCGCACCAGCGACCGGTAGTCTGCCGGAATCGCAGCCTCGTCTTCGCCGTAGCGGCGCGAGACCTCGCGGCATAAACCTTCAAGCAGCGCGCGGCCATCAACAGAGACCGGTGTTGCCCCGATGAACCGCGCGAGCACTTCAAAGTTTGGCTGCGAACCCTGAACACGCTCGATTGCGCTTGCCAGCAGGGCCGACTTCCCCGACCCGGAAGCTCCGTGAATCACGAGCGGATGTCTGCCGCCTCCCACGATGTAATCCGCGATCGACTGCAGTTCTTCACTCCGGCCGATGAAGAACTTCGACAACTCCCTGCCAAAGTCCCGATGATGAGCGATTTCTTCGGCCAGCGGCTCCACGCTCTCGAACCGGGCGACTTCGCCCAGTATCGCTTTTGAAAGAACTCTCCACGCGTCGACGCAGAAAGTCGGCGGGTTTTCCATCTGGTCATTCAGCCTGAGGCAGGCGTCCAGTGTTTCGGGCAAGTCCCCGATGTGACCGTGCTCAATTGCCCCGCTTGCCCACTGCGTGTCGTAAACGCGGACGTTGTTTGGAAGATGGCTTTCCAGCTTGCGCTTGAGGTCGTCCAAAAGAGCGCGCGCCTGTTCGTCCACATCTCCGTTTTCTTTTACGTCGATGAATCTGCGGCCCTCTTCCGAGCTGCGGACATCGCGCGAGAGGTCATCCGGATTTGTGATTCGTCTGAAAAAACAGAAGACGTGCTCGCTCGCACTGGACGATCGCAGCGCCCCGCTGACTATCTCTTGCTCGGTTGCGGATGCGGAGTACTTCACGCGCTCGTCCGGCTCGAGGTTGATATGTTCGACTGCCCGAAGAAGGATCGATCTTAGAGGTTGCTCGACCCGTTCGCGCCAAACTGCGTAGTCGGCGAACTCGCCCGAGCGCGGTTGAAGACAGTAGAGCGGCGGGACGGCGTTATCGTCTCTCCTGTACCATTCCAACAGAAGTGACCGCGCCGCGCTATCAGCGACGTGCGCATCGATCTGTTCGAATTCAGCGGCGGGTATCTGAGCGGGCAGAGGGCGCCATCCATATCGATCTCCGAGGAGCACAAGAAAATTCGGGCGCGGCGTCACCCTCTGGCAGCGCGCGATCTCATCGAAACAGATTTCGAGGGTTCGCTGATCGAGCGCCGCTTCCTCCCGGACTCCCCAGCGAAGGTCGATCGCTTGAAAGCGGCATCCGTGCCGCGCGCACAGCTCGCGCAGCCTGGGAAACACGTAGCGTTGCAACGCGTTGCGCTCTTCTTTCAGATCGCTGAAGGTCGAGCTTACAAAGATACGAAATGTCTTGCTTGCTTGTGGCATAGGGCCAAACTACTACCCTCAAGTGGCTTCAGAACCCCGCGCCCGGCAGATGGCGGTCGCGATCGTAAGGCGGGTCTTCGTGATCGGGCATATCGTAATCCGGCCAGTCCTTCATCCACTGGCGGCGCGTTTTCTCATCCGCGTAGTACTTCATCCAGAGATAAGTGTGCTCTTCGCTGCCGCTCCCGATCAGGTCGATGTGCCACGCGGAGTACTCGTCAAACACCATCGCCCTGGTCTCCTCGCGCAGCACTTCGATCCACAACAGCGTGTACAGCTCGCGGTCGCTCAGATGGTTGGTGCGTTCGACGAATACCCGCATACGCGCGAGAGCTTCGATCACTTCCCAGAGCTTCGCAGTCAGCTTCTGATCATCCATCGCCTCCGGGTCCGGCAGCTCGACGCCCGCCTCTTCGAGTTGCTGGTAATGAGTCGTCCACGGAGCACTTTCATAGGCGACAACGCCGCGCAAGAACTCTTCCTCCAACTCAGGCGATAGATCGTCAGACTTCCAGCCGGCTACCTCGCCGCCAGTTAGCTCGGCAGCCTGGCGCTCCAGCTCATCGATTCGTTTCTTGCGCTCGGGGTCGTCCCTTCCGTTGCCACCATTGATTGACATATCTAACCTCCGGACTTTGTCTATCGCAAGCTTTACCAAAGTGAGTGCGCCCTGCCGGGCGCACACGAAAAAGGGAGACCGCCAACCCAGCAGTCTCCCGAATCTTACGCCAGGTTAGCAAAAGCAAGAACTCGAAAATAATCTTCGCCGCGACCTGGATGTTCCGCGGGTTCAAGCTCGTCGTAGCCGTGCCGAAGCCCGGCGCCACTGTCAACTTCTGATTCGGGAACGCCCCCGTCGTGTTGAACATCACGTTCTGAATGCGGCCGAAGTTCACACGGTTGAATGCGTTGATAGCTGAGGCGCGCGCGGTTACTAATGCTGATAGCGGACACGCGACGAAGGCTACCTATTACTTTTTACCCGCTTTCTGCATCAGCGTCGCGATAAAGGCAATCACCATCAAGCCAACACCGCAATAGATTCTCAGGTCCGCGACTAAGATCAGGTATTCACTGCGGGGTAGATCCTTTGCCCAGTTGATCACAGCTCCAACGAGCTGCGCAGCAGCCACATACCCTAAGAATCCGGCAAACACTGCCGCGCCCGTTGCGGCGGGCAATGCTCCCAGAACGGTGCGAGCTTTCTCTCCAAACTGATCGAGCGAGCCCCCGCCCGCCACAGGCGACGGTTGCTTTTGGCCCTCCGTGGTCGCATTAGGCGTTTGCGGCGTGACCGGGAGCTTACCGTTAGGGAGGTTCGCGTGAGCCGGTTGCCCGGTTGTGACAGCGTCTGTAGTTGCCGCTTTCCCTGCCGACGTAGACTCGATTGGCGAAGAGGGCGCCGGAGGTTCCGTCCGGCGTTTGTGCGGCTCGCTACTGGGCTTGGCTTCAGCCGATTGGCCGTGCACGGGCGAGGGCCCAGGAGAGGTAACAGAGTCACGGGCCGTCGATTCGGCATTCGCAACAATCGGCGTAACGGCGGTGACCCCGCTGTCACCGGACGCTTGAGTGACTCGTTGGTTGTTAGCGGCTGGGTTTGCACTACCCGCATTAACCGCTGAAGGACCTGCGTTCGGTGGCCGCGATTCCTCTTCAGCGGTCTGGCCGGGAGGGACCGTCGAGATCGGTTCGTTGAGTCCCGGCGCGACATAACGCAGGATCTTCTGGAAGGCGTCACGCTGAAACGGTATGACTTCATAGTAGCGGAGGCTGGCAGGAAGGTCGCTTGGCCCGAGGCCACCGGCAACCACCGTTATGAGGTTGCCCACCTTGCGGCCGGAGCGCTTCTCATTGATGAAGAGCCCCCACTCGGCTTCAACCCACGAGGATGTGACGTTAGCTTTCGAGCTCGTAACAACTATCATATGTTGGGCACTATCGAGCGCGTCGTCTATCTGCTTTCGGTAATCGGAGCTTGCAAGCTCCGGCAACGATTCTTGACTGAAGAACATGCGTAGCCCATGCGACTTAAGAAACCGATAGATCTCTTCCGCATATTGGTAGTCCGTGCTTCTGGCGCTGATGAAAATCAGAGGTGTCATACCAAGGACATCGTTCTCTCTAGATGACGTTAGCTGGCCAAGGCATATTTGGCACTCTTCAGACTCCCGCTCCAAACATGCTGCGTTTGAGGAACTGACCATCACCGGGGCTGCCGACGTACTTGCCTTCGTCAATCACCACCTTGCCGCGCGACAGCACGGTCTTGGTCACGCCTTTCACTTTCATCCCTTCATAAGCGCTATAGTCGACGTTCATATGATGAGTCGCCGCCGAGATTGTCATCTCGTCGTTCGGATCAAAGATCACGATGTCGGCGTCCGATCCCACCGCGATCGTGCCTTTGCGTGGGAACAAACCGAAAAGCTTCGCGGCAGAAGTTGAAGTCAGCTCGACGAAGCGATTCAAGCCGATCTTTCCGCCTGCCACCCCGCCGTTGTAGATCAAGCTCATGCGATGCTCGACTCCCGGCCCGCCGTTTGGGATCTTTGTGAAGTCGTCGCGGCCAAGTTCCTTCTCCTTCATGCAGAACGGACAGTGATCGGTCGAGATGACTTGCAAATCGTTGCCCTGAAGCCCTTGCCACAGCTTGTCCTGATTCCACTTCTCGCGCAGCGGCGGAGTCATCACCCACTTCGCGCCCTCAAAGTCTTCGCGCTCATACAGCGAATAGTCCAGGAACAGATACTGCGGGCACGTTTCGGCATAAGCCGGCAGCCCCTTGTCGCGCGCTTCGCGCACTTCTTCAAGCGCGTCCGCACAGCTCAAGTGAACGATGTACACCGGCGCGTCGGCCATCTCTGCTATCGCGATCGCGCGGTGCACGCCTTCGGCTTCGGCTTTTGTAGGCCGAGTCAGCGCGTGATACTTCGGCGCGGTTTTGCCCTCGGCGAGCGCGTGCTTGATGATTTCGTTGATTACTATTCCGTTCTCGGCGTGCATGCAGATCAAGCCGCCCCAATTCCCGGCGTTTTTCATCGCGCGAAAGATCGTGGCGTCGTCGACGAGGAACACTCCCGGGTAAGCCATGAACATCTTGAAGCTCATCACTCCTTCGTTGATGAGCTGGCGCATTTCGGGCACGCGCTCGTCCGGCAAGTCTGTGGTGATCAGATGGAAGCCGTAGTCGATCGCGGTCTTGCCTTCGGCTTTCTTGTGCCAGTTGTCGACCGCTTGAATGAGCGATTCGCCGTGATACTGAACGGCGAAGTCGATGATCGTGGTCGTTCCACCGTGGGCGGCAGCTACTGTGCCCGTACGGAAGTCATCGGAAGCGAACGTCCCCCCGAACGGCAATTCCATATGAGTGTGCGGGTCGATGCCGCCGGGAATAACGAGCTTGCCTGTCGCGTCGATCGTGCGCTCGGTTTCCATATCGAGCTTCGCGCCGATGACCGCAATCTTTTCGTCTTCGATGAGGATGTCAGCGTGATAGTTATCAACCGCTGTTACGATGTTTCCATTCTTAATCAGTGTCTTCATGGAAGAGATCTCCGTTGTCGGTTTCCAGGGGTTCAATGACCGACGTGTCGTACGGCTTGTGCACTCGCTCGATGGCCTCGACTATCGACTCCTCGGTGGCGAGTACGGGCTCGATTCCGTAGCTGTCACTGAAGTACGTTTCACAGACTTCGCCGGCACGCGACGGATCGCTCATTGCAACGACAACTATATTGCCGGTGTATTCGAGCGGAATCGCTTTGAGCTTCACAGAGGCTTCATAAGGCATCATCCTGGCAATGTAGCAGTCATAGATCGCCTCGAAGACATCCACCACCGCCGGGAGCCGATAGCGATTCACCAAATCGGCAAGACCGGGCGGTAGCTCAATGCTTCTTCGCGGTTCAATGCCGAGACTTCTCAAGGCCGCGACTAAGCGCGGTACCGCTGCCCGGACACCTGTAGACGAAATCGAAACCACCGGGCAAGAGGCGAACGCCTCGGTCCATTCAGGCCGAATTCGCCGGAGCTGCTCCCGGGTGAGGCTCCTTAGCACAACGATGAAATCTTTTCCGCATTTGCGAGCCCTTTCGATATCGCCGGCGAGCCAGTCGCCAGACGCGAGAGACTTAGAAATGATTGGGATGACCGCACCCGCTTCCGCGATTCTTCGCTCGCACTGCCCAACCAAAGAAGCACCGCCGCAGCCATCACGCCACCGATACCACGTGAAGTAGCCGGCTATCTCGAGCTCCCGTGCGATTTCATGAGCCGTAGTGAAGGCCTGCTCGTCGTAGGTAATGACAACGTAACCCACCGGTTAGCCCGCTCCAACACTCAGGAGTGATCAAGAACGACAAAGCAACGAATCGAGTGCTTCCGCCACTCTTTCTCGCGCTTCATCAAATTAGCCTAGGCAGGCCCATTAAACAACGAGCGCAGTTGTGCGTCAACGTCGAGCGCTCTTGCTTTGCTGCGGGTCTGGTTCGGGCAGTCGCCGGAATAGCCCCACTTTGACTTTCACCATTAGCCGCTCTTGGTTAGAATGCTCTTCCTCGGGCTACCCGGCTTGCCGGCCGGCCGGCCGGCGCTAATTCTCGGAATCATGTCTTCAATGTGGAGGGTTTGAGCAATGATCCCGAAACAAGTTCACGACGCCAAGAATCACCCAATGGATCGCCGCTCCTTTCTGACATCTGCTGCTCAGATGGCCGGTATAGCTGCGGCAAGCGCACTCGTGCCCGGCGTCGTGACCAGGAGTTTTGCAGATACCGCGAACGGCACGACCGCTAGTGTCACAACGAACGCAGGAAAGGTTCGTGGGCGGATCGTCGACGGCGTGAACGTCTTCAAGGGAATTCCCTACGGCGCGCCGACCGGCGGCGCGAATCGGTTTATGCCGCCTCGGCCGCCCGAGCCGTGGACGGGTGTGCGCGAAGCCTTCGAATTCGGGCATTACGCTCCGCAGTCCAACCGGCCGCGCGGCGATAAGCAGCGCCAGTTCTTCCGAATCCTGGGAGCTACCAAACCCAACGATGCGAGCGAGGACTGTCTATATCTCAACGTGTGGACGCGAGGAGTAAACGACCGGAGAAAGCGGCCGGTGATGGTCTGGTTTCACGGCGGCGGCTACGACCAGGGAACGGGCGGCTCGATTGGCTACGACGGCGCCGGGCTCGCTCAGAAGCAGGATGTCGTCGTCGTTAGCGTGAATCACCGTCTGCACGTCCTCGGCTACGTATTTCTGGGCGATGCCGCAGGGTCGGAATTCGAAGCCTCCGCCAACGCTGGCCAGCTCGACCTTGTAGCCGCGCTTCAGTGGGTTCGCGATAACATCAACGCGTTCGGTGGCGATCCGAACAGGGTGCTGATCTTCGGACAGTCGGGCGGCGGCGGCAAGGTCTCGACGCTCTTGGCCATGCCCAGTGCGAAGGGGCTCTTCCATCGAGCGGTCATTCAGAGCGGCGCAACTCTGCGAGGCGGCCCGCGCGACGCGGCGACAAAGACCGCCGAAACCCTGATGAAAGAGCTTGGGTTGAGCAAAGGTCAGGGGCGTGACCTGCAGAACGTACCGCTCGACCGACTGATGGACGCTGGGAATAAAGCCCGCTTTGGGCCGGTGGTTGATGGTAAAGTCCTGCCGGCGCATCCATTCGATCCGGTTGCGACTCCGGTGTCGGCCGGCGTGCCGGTGATCGTCGGCTACACGCGAACCGAGCGCACGGTGTATGAGATTGATTCCCCGGATTACGGCAAGCTGGATGAAGCGGGACTGCTGGCAAACGTCAAGCGCGTGTTGGGCGATGAAGCTGGAAAGGTGATTGCCGTTTATCGCAAGAAGTATCCGAGAGCCACGCCGTATGAACTCTCGACGAACATCACGGGTGACGCTGGTGCCATGAATTCCATACGGCTTGCGGAACGCCGCGCGGCCTTGGGCAAAGCGCCGACGTACCTGTACGTGTTTGCCTGGGAGACGCCGGTGATGGGACTACGCGCGCCGCACACTCTCGAGATCCCGTTCGTGTTCAATCACATCGACGTCAGCGAAAGCATGGTGGGACCGGTGAACGCTGGGATGCGCAAGCTCGAAACGGCGAGCGCGGGAGCGTGGGCGCAGCTTGCTCGTACCGGAAATCCGAATCACAAAGGGCTGCCGAATTGGCCGGCATACACGACGGACAAGCGGGCCGTGATGATCTTCGACGCGCCTTGCCGCGTCGAGAACGATCCCACTGGTGAAGTCAGACAGATCATTGAAAAGCGCGGAGGAAACAGCGGAGGGGTGCTACCTGCCCCTGGCAGCAAGTAGTGCCTTAGTCGGAGAATCGAAATCGAATCAAACCACATTGGAGGAAAACTATATGAGAGGCTCACATAACTTGATCAGACTGCTGGCCCTGGTCGGCGCCGTGGTAGTGTTCGCGGGAACGGTCAGCGCCCAAGAACAACCCTTCCGGTTCGCGGGGACCACCTGCACCGCGACTCCTTACCTTCATTGTCCCGACAGCGAGTGCTCAGGGGCCATTGTGGTTAATCAAGGAAACGTGGTCGAGATGAAGACGCGCCGCACGTACTTCCTCGATTATCCGTGCGATCTGAAGAAGGGCGAGAAAGTCACCTTCATCCTCAGTCTGCACGGCGGCGGCTCGTACGGGAACTGGCAGCGCAACTATTTCCCGATCATGGACTACACGAACAAATACCGACTGGTCATCGCTACTCCGAACGCCCCGACGCGGGCATGGTCGGCGGCCGACGACGAGTACTTGCAGAACATCGTCAACTTCGTCATCGAACAGATCGGCAAAGAGAACATCAATGCCTTCTGGTTGGCCGGACACTCGCAGGGCGGCATGACCTCCAACCGGATCGTGCGCACGGACTTCTTTAAGGATAAGGTCGACGGTTGGCTCAGCCTGTCGGGCGGTCGCTTGGGCGGGAACCCCGGCCGCGGCGCGACGTTCGCTCCCACTGGCGCTGGAGCTCCGGGCGCAGCCCCGGCTGCTGCTGGCGCTACGCCGGCGGCTCCTGGCAGTGCGCGCGCTGGTGCGCCGGGCGCTAGTCCCTCGGGCCCTCCCGGTATGGCAGCGTCCATGGCAGCCTTGCGCGAGCCTCCGGCCGCCGATTTCTCGTTCATCTACGAGACGGGGCAGCGCGAAATGGATGACAAGGGAATACCTGAGACGTCGGACTGGGCTAAGAAGTACACCTGCGGCGCTCGGAGCAACCCGCAAGAAATCGTTGACACCAAGGCCGGCTACGTGTTCGACAGCACCCGTCTGAATCAATTGCGTCCGGGCTGGGGACTGCTGCCTGGGCCCGGCAAGGCCCAGGTCTACGTCTATCCGGACTGCAAGGACGGCAGGATAGTTGCCGACGTCGTGCGCATCGACAAGGGACACACCGAAGGGCTTGAGCCGAAAGTCACCGAAGAGCTGATTAAGCTGATGCTCTCGGCAAAAGGCGGCAAGCTCCAACAGGCGCGTTTGCCCTGAGCGGACAGGTTCGTTCAACTAGCGAAGACTCAACGACGGAGAGATCGAAGCGTTGAAGACCAGGAAATACAGGAGTGTGATCAACTGTAAGCGTCACCCCGTAAATAGGAGAATATATGCTACGACGGACTGTTCTCGCTCTAACACTGCTTGTGGGTTTGTCTTTGGCTGAGACAGCGATAGGTCAGTCGCAAAACCAACAGGCGTCTGCCGCGCCAGCAACCAGGAACGACTACAGTGATGGCAAGACGTGGCTGTGTAGACCTGGACGGCAAGACGCTTGCGCGGTCGATCTAACCACAAGCGTCGTCGCTGCGGACGGCAAGCTGAAAGTCGAGAAGTGGTCTGGAAATCCGAAGGCCCCGATCGATTGCTTCTACGTTTACCCGACCGTCTCGAATGACCAGACGCCCAACAGCGATATGAACGCCGGGCCGGAAGAGCTGGCGGTGATCAAAGCTCAGTTCGCGCGATTCGGCTCGGAGTGCCGGGTGTTCGCTCCGCTCTACAGGCAAGTGACGTTGACCGCGCTGCGTGCCGGCATTGCCGGCAAACCGATGACGGTCGATCGCGCGCTTGGATACAACGACGTGGTTGATTCGTGGAAGTACTATCTCGAGCACGACAATCAGGGGCGCGGTGTCGTGCTGATCGGGCACTCGCAAGGCTCAGGCGTGTTGACGCAACTGATCCGCAACGAGATTGACGGCAAGCCGGTTCAAGAGCGCCTGATCTCAGCTCTGCTGCTGGGCACGAGCCTGCCGGTGCCGAAGGGCAAGGACGTAGGCGGCGCGTTCAAACAAGTTCCCGTTTGCCGTTCGGCGTCACACACAGGATGTGTCATCGCTTACGCTTCGTTCCGCTCCAACGTGCCTCCTCCGGCGAACAGCAGATTCGGTCGGGTGAGAGAAGAAGGAATGGCAGCCGTGTGCGCGAACCCGGCGGCGCTGGGGGGCGGAAGCGGCGCGTTGCACTCTTATCTTGGGTCCGCCGGACGCGGCAACGGATCGTCTGCGGACCCTCGCCCATGGGTGACGCCGCCGCAACCGATCAACACGCCTTTTGTGAGCGTGCCCGGACTGCTGACGGCCGCGTGCGTATCGAACGAGAAGGGTTCTTACCTGGAGGTCACGGTGCATGGCAATCCGGCGGACGCTCGCACCGATGACATCGTCGGAGATGTGGTGGTAGGCGGGCAGGTGCAGGCCGATTGGGGTTTGCACTTGATTGACGTGAACCTGGCGATGGGCAATCTGGTAGAAATAGTTCGCCAGCAGTCCAAAGCTTATCTCTCGAACAAGAAGAAGAAGTAGCAAGCAGGATCGAAAGGAAGGTTGATATGTGGAAGCCCTTTCTAGTCTCTGGAGTGCTGGTCGTCCTGGTAGCTTTGGCTCCCGCGTGCAAAGACAAAACCGAAGCCCCCACGACGAAACCCGACCCGCCGGCGACACCCTCCCAGATTCGAGCGGCTGACTACGGGCAGTTTGATGCGAATCGCGTCGAGGCTTTTCTGGCGAAGTTTAGGAAACTGACAATGCAGATTGCCGGAGAGCGAACTAAGAAGCTTGACGATCTGATTCGCGAAGCCGGGCTGAGTTTGGCCGACAAGATTGAATCCCTAAAAAGACTTGCGCCGCCGGGGGCGACCGGCCCGCGGGATGAGCTGCGTGTGGAACGCCTGATCCTGTCGGTTGCTCCGGAGGAGCTGGTCTTGTTCAAGTTTGCGCTCGAGTACGACGGCGACTACAAGGATCTGGTGGAGTATGTGTTCCACGATGTTGACGACAAGGAGAGGCGGACGCGAATTATCGAACACTTTCGACAAGCGCCGGCGCAGATCGGCGTCAAGGTCCTGACGGACGTCGATGACACGATGTTCGCCAACCTGATTGAGAAGCGGTATCCAAAGAGGACTTTATACCCGGGCGTGCTGGAGTTCTACGATTCCTTAAGGCATGAGCCCTTCGAGGCCAACCCAACTCCTATCACGACCCTCTCGGCAAGACCCAATCCGATCGGCCTCGGGTTGGAGAGCGCTAGCCTAGCCAGCCTGATCAAGTTCACGAATGGCAAACTCCGTCCGAGCGGGTTATCCGGAAAACTGAAAAGTTCAGTGTTGGGGTCGCTTGAAACCATTGTGCGGGCACATCAAGATCATCTTGAGAAGCTGTCGGATAAGATCCCCCATGGCCAGGAGGACAAGATCGGACAGGTGAAGTTCTCGAATTTCTCTGAGTTCGCACAAGTCTATCCGGAATATCGTTTTGTTTTTGTCGGCGACTCGGGACAAGCTGACGCGCTGACGGCACAACTGATGGTCACACAGAATTCAACCGACGAGGCATCGAGAGTGCTGACCACTTTTATTCATGACATCAGACGATCTGAGAGCGACGCGGAGTCGGCGAGTAACTCGTTTGCAAGTCTTCTCCAGCACCAGGATCTCTTAGTGAGCGAGACGTCGGCTTCTGGTCGAGGGGTAATCGTCTTCAGAAACTATATTCAAGCGGCCGTAGTCGCTTACACTCACTCGGCGACCCTTGGGGATCTGGTCACCGCCGAGGAACTAGCAACAATCACCAAGGCGGCGCTCGAGCAGTTTCTAGAGATCGTTGGGAAGGAAACCGGCGATGCTTTTGGACGACTTCGAGAAGAATACCGGCAGGACGCTGAAAGGGCATACCAACTCTTGATGAGCGCGAGTCCGAAGCCATCGGCCGTTGGAGACATTCGCCGCATATTGGATGAAAAGTTCTAGGAGGCTGGTCTGATTTGGACTGCGGCGGCAAGGTACGCCGCGACGCCGCTTTTGCTGACGATTCCATTCGAACCCAAAGCGGCGTCGCGGAGTACCTTGCCGCCGCAGTCCAAATCAGACTCCTGAAACCGAACGACGAGCTTCTTTCGAGGAGAGATAGGACATGACTACGAAGAGAACTGAACCAGATATGGACGGTCCCTTCGGCAAGGCGAGCCGGCTGACGGGTGCCAGCACGGAACTTCGGTAGTGTCCTGATCTTGGTTGCAACCTTGCCCCTCCAAGGCGAGTATTAGACTTTGCCGAATCGGACGGCTGCTAAATCAAGGGACCTGAGACCCAGTTACACGGAGGAATGCAATGCGATCGTTGAAGCACCTGCGCGTGTTGATGCTGTGCCTGCTCATCATCAGTTTGGGCGCCGTAGCGGTCCGGGCAACTAACGGTGTACGAAAAGGTGAGTGGCGCTTTTATGGCGGCGATCAAGGCAGCGGCAAGTATTCGCCTCTTGATCAGATCAATCGGGAAAACGTTCAGAAGCTGAAAGTAGCGTGGAGCTGGGATTCGCCGGACCTCAAAGTCGTCGAGCAGAAGTCGAGGCTCTACACGCTTGGTCATGAGGCTACGCCGCTGATGATCGGAGGAGTGCTCTATATCAGCACGTCGTTGAGTCAGGTAGCCGCGATCGATGCCGCGACCGGCAAGACGATTTGGGTCTACGATCCTAAGAGCTACGAGACCGGACAGCCGACCAACCTTGGCTTCGTGCATCGCGGCGTGGCCTACTGGACCGATGGCAAAGCGGATCGAATCTTCATCGGGACCAGCGATGCCTATTTGATAGCTCTCGATGCCAAGACCGGCCAGCCTGTTGCGAGCTTTGGCGAGAACGGAAGGGTGGATCTCACCAAGGCCATTCCGCTCGCAGTCAGAGCGCGCAACTACGCGGTCTCGTCTCCTCCCATGGTCTGTCGTGATGTGGTGCTGGTCGGCGCTTCGATCAATGACGGCCCCGTTAAGAAAGAAGCGCCGCGCGGGGACATTCAGGCGTTCGATGTCCGTACCGGCAAACCCGCCTGGATATTTCACACCGTTCCACAAGCGGGCGAGTTCGGCAACGATACCTGGGAGAACGATTCGTGGACGTACACCGGCAATACAAACAACTGGACGCTGATGAGCGCCGATGAAGAGCTGGGCTATGTCTACATTCCGCTGGGCACGCCGACCAACGATTGGTATGGCGGGCACCGGCTGGGCAACAACCTCTTCGCCGAAAGCCTGCTCTGCCTCGACGCCAAAACCGGCAAGCGAGTTTGGCACTATCAGACGGTCCATCACGGAGTGTGGGACTATGATCTGCCGGCAGCGCCGGTGCTTTGCAACATCAAGGTAAACGGCAAGCAGATCAAGGCAGTCGCACAGATAACCAAGACCGGATTCTGTTTCGTCTTTGACCGAGTGACCGGTAAGCCGGTTTGGCCGATCGAAGAACGGCCAGTTCCACAGTCGGTAATTCCGGGAGAGCGGTTATCGCCGACGCAGCCTTTCCCAACCAAGCCCGCGCCGTATGAGATCCAGGGTGCGACCGAAGACAATTTGATCAATTTCTCTCCGGAGCTTCGCCAGGAAGCGCTCGCGATCCTCAATCGATTCGATCACGGCCCGCTGTTCACTCCGCCGACGGAGAAGGGGACAGTCAATCTGCCGGGATGGGGCGGCGGCGCTAACTGGTGGGGCGCGGCGTTCGATCCCGAGACGGGGATGTTCTACATCCCATCCAGCACAGGTCCAATCGCCGTCAGGTTGAGCACGCCCGATCCGAATCGTTCGAACTTTCGGTATGTGCGTACATACGAAGGTACGGGCTTGTCAGTGGCCGGACCACGCGGACTGCCGCTGTTCAAGCCTCCCTACGGCCGAATCACCGCCGTTGATCTGAACAAGGGCGAACACGTCTGGCAGGTTCCTCACGGCGATGGTCCGAGACAGAAGGTGAATGAGATGCTCGGCAACGGCAAAGACGTAGGACCGCTCGGCGCGGGCGGCGGCGGACCATTGCTGACCAGGACGCTGCTGTTTGTTGGACAGGGCAGTGGAGGCCGCGGAGGCGGAAGCGGCGGCGCCGCGAACGTCTTACGCGCCTTCGACAAGGCCACCGGCAAAGTTATCGCCGAGATCGCTCTTGCGGCCAACCCACACGGAACGCCGATGACTTACATGACAGGCGGCAAACAGTACATTGTGGTCGCTACGTTTGACGGCCGGTTGGTGGCGCTCACTTTATAGGGCCCTATAGGTCATATATGTCCTATTTATCCTGAGGAGGATTTCGATGGCTGGAATGACAATCAACGTCAACGGAAAGGACCGGACCGTAGATGTCCATCCTGACATGCCGCTGCTGTGGCTCTTGCGCGACACGCTCGATCTGACCGGCACCAAGTTCGGTTGCGGAATGGGACTGTGCGGAGCGTGCACCGTCCACCTCAACGGCGCTGCGGTGCGCAGTTGCCAGACGACTGTGAAGAGCGCCGCCGGTAAAGCGGTTGTGACTATCGAAGGGCTGAACGCGAAAGCCGAGCATCCGGTGCAGGTGTGCTGGCGGCAAGGCAACGTTCCGCAGTGCGGCTACTGCCAGAGCGGCCAGATCATGGCTGCTGCCGCGTTGCTCAAGCAGAAACCGAAGCCGACCGACACTGACATCGACACCGCGATGCGTGGCAACATCTGCCGGTGTGGGACCTATCAACGCATTCGCCAGGCGATCAAACAGGCAGCGGAGGTGAAGAAATGAACCGAATCGATCTGGTTACCCGCCGCACTTTTTTGGGCGGCGTCTTCTCCGCCGGCGCCTTCGTGCTAAGCGCGCAGCTCTTGCCGCTCGAGGCTCGCGCAGCTTCAGGAACAACCGCGGACAATGCCGCCTGGAACCCCAGCGTCTATCTTGGAATCGAGCCGGACGGAACCGTCGTGATCGTCGCGCATCGGTCCGAGATGGGAACCGGTATTCGCACCGGGCTGCCGACGATTGTCGCCGACGAACTCGAGGCCGACTGGGCGCGCGTGAAAGTCGAGCAAGCGCTCGGCGACGCGAAGTACGGCTCGCAGAACACGGACGGCTCGTGCTCGATTCGCGATTTTGCCGACGCGATGCGTGACGCGGGCGCCACCGCGCGGATGATGCTCGAAGCTGCAGCCGCCGCAAAGTGGGGTGTGCCGGTTGCTGAATGCAAAGCGCAGAATCATCAAGTCGTTCACACGCCGAGCAAACGCAAGCTCGGCTACGGCGAGCTGGTGGCGCTTGCGGCACAGCAGCCCCTGCCTAAGAAAGAAGAGCTGAAATACAAACCCGCGTCGGAGTATCGCTACATCGGCAAAGACCTGCCGGCCGTTGACCGCGATGACATTTGCGCCGGCCGCGGGACCTTCGGTATCGACGCGCGCATGCCGGGCATGGTTTACGCGTCAATCGAGCGCTCGCCTGTGCTTGGCGGCAAACTCAAAAGCTTCGACGATCAGGAAACGCGCAAGGTGCCCGGCGTGCAAACTACGGTTGTCATTCCGAGCTTCAAGCCGCCGCACGGCTTTCAAGCGCTCGGCGGCGTCGCGGTAATCGCCGACAACACCTGGTCGGCAATGAAGGGCCGCGAAGCTTTGAAAGTAGAATGGGACGCCGGCGATAACGCGAGCTATAACTCGGCGGCCTTCAAGCAATCGCTGCTCGAGACCGTTCGCAAACCGCAGAAGGTTGCGCGCAACGTGGGCGACGTGGATGCCGAGTTCGCGAAAGGCGGCAAGACTCACGAGGCTGAATACTATGCGCCACACTTGTCGCACGCGCCGATGGAACCACCGGCGGCTGTTGCTGAGTTCAAAGACGGCAAGGCAGTGATCCACGCCGCGACTCAGAACCCGCAAGCGGTGCAAGACACGGTCGCAGCGGCGCTCGGGATTAACAAGAAGGACGTCGAGTGTCACGTGACTCTGCTCGGCGGCGGCTTCGGTCGCAAGTCGAAGCCTGACTACGTCGCGGAAGCCGCGCTGCTTTCGAAGGCAGTCGGCAAACCGGTCAAGGTTTCGTGGAGCCGCGAGGACGATATTCGCTTCGACTACTACCACACGGTTTCGGCTATGTATGTCAAAGCTGCGCTGGACGAGAAGGGCAAACCAACCGCGTGGCTGCAACGCTGCGCATTTCCGACGTTGATGTCTACGTTCAGCGCGGCGGCGAACTCGGCCAGCGGCGGCGAGCTGGGCATGGGCTGGACGAATCTGCCGTTCGACATTCCGAATCATCGCGCCGAGAATGGCCCGGCTCAAAACCATCTGCGCATCGGCTGGCTGCGTTCGGTCGCGAACATCCAGCACGCGTTCGCGATTCATTCTTTCGTGGATGAGCTGGCGCAGCTTGCAAAGCGCGACTCGGTCGAGTACCTGCTCGACGTGCTTGGCAAGCCCCGCACGATTGATCTCGGGCAACGCGGTCCACTTGCCGCTAAGTATCCGCTCGACACCGGGCGGCTGCGCAACGTGATCGAACTGGCGGCCGAGCGATCCGGCTGGGCGAAGAAGAAGCCAGCCAAAGGCCGCGCGCTTGGGATCGCCGCGCATTGGAGCTTCCTGACCTACGTCGCAGCCGTCGTCGAGGTTGAAGTAGATGACAACGGAAAGGTCCGCATCCCGCGCGTCGACATGGCGGTTGACGCGGGTCGTGTGATCAACCCCGATCGGGTGAAGGCGCAGTTCGAAGGAGCGGCGGTGTTCGGCTCGGGCATCGCGCTGATGAACGAAATCACCGCGACGGCGGGCGCGGTTAATCAATCGAATTTCCACGACTACCAGGTCGCGCGGATGAACGAGGCGCCTATCGAGACGCGCGTTCACCTGGTGCAAAGCGATGCGCCGCCGGCGGGAGTTGGAGAGCCGGGGGTGCCGCCGATGGCCCCGGCGATTTGCAACGCGATATTTGCCGCGACGGGCAAGCGCATTCGTGAATTGCCCATCAAGAAGAAGCTCGCGTGAGGCTTGGAGCGCGAGCCTGGGAGCGCAGGCATCCGTGCTGGGTCGTTTCGGCTAACGGCTATTCTCTTTGTAAAGGGAGTCTCGATCAACGCCGCGCTCGCGGGATCATGGCGCTGGCGTCCTTGCTTTCTCGCTTACGATTTCTTCTCGGGCAGACGCGCGACAAAGCTCACCGAGCGTTTGTAGTCCTTACCGTCGAAGGTGGTTCCGTCTTCGTCGCGGCCCTTCACTACTCCATTCTCGACTGTGTAATCCTTGAGCGTGTTAATCCCGGAGGTTTGAAAGTTGCCCGGGTGATACATGACCCAGAAGCCTTTCCCGACCTTGTACTGCAGCCCGCGAGCGCCCTCTGGGAACTGCCCATACTCCTCAAAAGCTTTGGCCTGGGCTTCTGCCGAGATAGGCGTATCGGTCACCAGCAGCAGGACCGCATCCTCTCCAAACATTTTGCCATGCCCTGCATATGCATACTTGAGTGTCACCGTCTGTCCTTCAACGATGATCGTTCCGCTCGCCTCGCCCTCTCGCAAGGCGCCGGGCGCGCTCGCTTGCTGCTGCGTCGGCTGGCTCGGTTGATTGCCCGCGCTCGGAGTTTTGCCCGAGTTGTTATTGGACGCCCGCTCGTTTGTAGAACAGGCGGTGAGCACGAGCAATAGAACAAGAGTGAGTGTTCGTCTCAAACTTCGGGTCTCCTTATCGGATGTCTTGTCTGCCATCAAAGGGTCGCAAATGCCCCGTCGAGAGCTGCGGCCAGTTGATCGATGTCCGACTTCGACGCCACCAGCGGCGGACCCATGCGGATCACATTGCCGTATAAGCCGCCTTTGCCGATCAATACGCCGCGGCGCCGCGTTTCTTCAAACACTCGCAGCACTGATTGTGGATCGGGTTCCTTGGTTGTCCGGTCCTTCACGCACTCGATTGCTTGCATCAACCCCATTCCGCGAACGTCGCCTATCACCGGGTACTTGTCTTTCAACTCTTCAAGCTTCGAACGCAAGTAATCGCCGACCACCCGCGCATTGCGTGGCAGGTCGTTCTCTTCTATCACGCGAATCGTGGCAAGCGCCGCCGCGCACGTCACCGGATTTCCGCCGAATGTCGAGAACGAAAGCCCCGGATACTTGTCGGCGACCTCGGGAATCGCGGTCGTGCACCCTATCGGCGCGCCGTTGGCCATGCCTTTCGCAAAAGTCATGATCTCCGGCTCGACCTCCCAATGCTCGATCCCGCACCAGCGATCGCCTGTCCTTCCCCAGCCCGTCTGCACTTCGTCGCAAATGAAGATGCCGCCGTAGCGCCGAACAATCTCGGTCACGACTTTGAAGTAGTCCTTTGGAGGAGTGATGAACCCGCCTACGCCGAGGATCGGTTCGGCGATGAAAGCAGCGATCTGTCCGGTGGTCGAAGTTTGTATCAGCTCTTCGACATCGCGAGCGCACTCCATCGCGCAGGTCTCAGGCTTGAGGTTGAAGGGACAGCGATAACAATACGGCGCGTGAGCGTGGACGATGCCGGGAACAATCGAAGGACCGTGCTTCCACGGCGCGTGCCCGCTCGCGGTCATGTTGGTGACCGAGCGTCCGTGATACGCATGCCGCAACGCGACGATCTCTGTTCGACCGGTGTAGATTCGCGCGAGCACCATTGCGGTCTCATCAGCTTCGGTGCCGCTGTTGGTGAAGTAACTCTTCTTCAGATTGCCCGGCGTGATGTGGGCGACTTTCTCCCCGAGATCGGCCTGAGGCAGATTGATGTACAGCGTCGAAGTGTGAGCGATTCTTCCAACCTGCTCGCTGACGGCTTTCACAACTTCGGGTCTCGCGTGACCGACGCTGGTCGTAAGCACGCCGCCGAAGCAATCAAGATAGCGATTGCCCTCCGAGTCCCACACGTGCATGCCTTCGCCGTGTGACAACACGAGCGGGTGCTCGTAATAGGGGGTGGCGCACGGCCAAATATATTCTTTCTGCTTCGACACTAGTTCGGCAGTTGGCATAGTCTCAGTCGCGTTTTTGGCTGTCATGAAGGCCTCCGGTTAGACACGAGTTCATCGAGGGAAAGCAGGGACAATTAAACAACAGACCCAATGTAGCGTCAATGCTGCGCCCATTCGAGCGGCCGGCGGACAGGGTCAGCGGACAAACAGCCGCGATGTCCTCGCGCGATCGACTCCTTGCGTTGGACACGCGTCAGCGGATGGTAACTTCCAGCTTGTAGTCGGCGATCCCCTTCGCCGGGATAACAACGATTCGGTATTCGCCGTTCGATTCGAGCTTGCCGGACCACTCGGTTGACCGGCAGGCCATCGTGTAGTCATCGATGATTATTTCGAACGCAGCATTGTTCTGCTTCGAGGTGATGCGTACCGTCATCGTCTGCTCGGCCGCAGCCCGAACCGCGTACTCGACGATTGTCTTAGCCGTTCCAGTCAAGATCGCGGAATCCTTCCCGCGCTCAAAATGAACTGCCTTCGCGGTGGCGTTGCCTCGAAAGTTTCTGCGCGCCGCTCTTCCCGTTTGCGCGAGCCTGTGACCGCTCAAGCGATATGCTGTGGTTTCGATGAAATCGACGCCAATCGCTCTGCCGGTCAGAGTTCCGAGCCGCTCGACCTTTACCAACTCGCTTTCAATTCTGACACAGCGTATCGTTCCATTCGCGCGGTCGCCTCCGCCAAGTCGCGCAAGCAATGCAGGCTTCCCGTTTTGCATACCGTAGACGAACCCTTCACTGAACTGGCCGGTGCCGCCCGTGTTGCAAGTTGTCAGCACGACGGCCTCGTCTCTTCCGTCTCTGGTCAAGTCGCCATAGTCGATACTCCGAATCTCAAAGTTCAGCGCGTTGTCGGGGTCGCTTCTCGAGAATGAACCGTTGGTCACTTTCACCGCTTCGCTTTTCCCCGGCGTGTCGACTTCCAGGCAAGAGGGACGATAGGTGAAGTTGCGAAAGTCGACCCGGTGAATGTCGTTCCCGGCGGCGCGTTGCGGCAAACCCGGGGCTGCGCAACAGACTAGCAGCACCAGCGCTGCTATCACCGAACAAAAGCTGATCGGACTTTTCTTCATGGCTCCCCAATCACGCCTCAACGCGCAGCGCCGGTCTGTGTTTTGTCCATCAGCGCTGTATCAGCCGCGCGGGTATCGGCGCAAAAAGCCCGAATCAGTGTCATCCGTGTCGCGCGGGCGGCGTCAAAGTGTACATTAACATCGAGTCCGCAGGAGGAGAATGAATTCGTTACTACGTGACGTTGACGAGAACTTCTCCAACACTTAGCTTGATAGCAGATGAGACTAGTAGTCACTTCAGATTGTCACGGCAGGTTGAGCCAGGCTCGGATTCCCCAAGGCGACGTGTTGATTCTCGCCGGAGATCTTCTGGCTAATCGCTCCGGCGATCCGGACATAGACGCTGCTTTTCAACTCAACGCGATTCGCGAGCTTGATGACTTCTGCGGCGCTCTCCGTTTCAAACATGTGCTGCTGATCGCCGGAAACCACGACTGGGTCTTCGAGCGCTACAAAGACGCGCACCGCGTGCTGAAGAACATTGTCTATCTTGAAGACAGCGGGACAGAGATCGACGGGATGAAGTTTTGGGGCTCGCCTCATCAGCCGTGGTTCTACGATTGGGCGTTCAACCATCCGCGGAACGGCCCGGCGCTGGCGCACTACTGGAGTCTGATCCCGGACGACACCGATGTGCTGATCACCCACGGGCCGCCTTACGGCATCCTCGATCTCCCTTTCGGTAGCGGTGAGCCCGCGGGCTGCGAACTATTGCTGAACCGAGTGCGAGAAGTGAACCCGCGCGTTCACGTCTTCGGTCACATCCACGGCTCATACGGAAAAAAGCAGATCGGCAGGACGCTTTTTGTGAACGCGTGCCTGTGCAACGAAGCGTATGACCCGGCGAACCCGCCTCAGGTTATTGACCTTTGGCCCGATGGTAGAGTCGAGAGCAGCAGCTAAGTGTTCGCGAACCAGCGCGAGGGTGGGGGTCAGTTTGAGTTCAGAGTTCAAGCTTCAGCTTGCTTCTCACGTTCAGGCGGCGG